>JANXYT010000422.1 GCA_025355915.1 Holophagaceae bacterium | reverse complement strand
CCCGGGACCTGCGCAAGATCATCGGCATCGTCACCCAGGAGACCCTGCTCTTCATGGACACGGTGCATGACAACATCGCGTACGGCATGGAAGCCAGTCGCGAAGCCGTCATCGAGGCCGCCAAGAAGGCCTATGCCCATGACTTCATCACGGGCCTGTCCAAGGGCTACGACACGCCTCTGGCTGAAACCGGCTCCAGCCTCAGCGGTGGGCAGCGCCAACGCCTGGCCATCGCCCGGGCCCTGCTGCAGGATCCGCCCATCCTCATCCTGGACGAGGCCACCAGCGCCCTCGATACCGAAAGCGAGCGCGCGGTGCAAGCGGCGCTGGAAACCCTCATGGAGAACCGCACCACCCTGGTCATCGCCCACCGCCTCAGCACCATCCAGCGGGCCACTCGCATCTGCGCCCTGAAGCAGGGCTGCATCGTCGAGCAGGGCACCCACGACGACCTGCTCTCCCGCCACGGCGAGTATGCGCGCCTGCACAAGCTGCAGTTCGCCGAGGCCTGACGCCCGCCCGATGCTGCGCTCCGACTTCCACTTCGACCTGCCGCCTGAACTCATCGCGCAGCACCCCACGGCCGCTCGTGACGGAGCGCGCCTGCTGGTGGTGGATGCGCGAACGGGAAGCTGCTCCCACCGGACCATCCGCGATCTGCCCGGGCTCATTCCGGCGGGAAGCCTCTGCGTGCCGAACGATGTGCGGGTGCGCCACGCCCGCCTGTTCCTGCGGCGCAGCGGGGGCGGGGCCGGAGAGGCCCTCCTCCTGCGCAGCTTGGGTTCGGGCGCGTTCGAAGCCATGGTGAAACCCGGCGCGCGCTTGAAGCCCGGCGCCTCGGCGGCCGTGGTGGACCCCGACACGGGCCTGGAACTGGCCCGGATCGAGGTGCTCGAGACCCGGCCCGAAGGCCTCCGCGCCGTGCGGGTCCACGCGGACCACGGCCTGGACTGGGACGAGATCGACCGCATCGGCCGCCTGCCCCTGCCGCCCTACATCGATCATCTGGCGAATGGCGAGGACGAGACCCGGTACCAGACCGTGTTCGCCGCGCGCGAGGGCGAAGCCGTGGCGGCCCCCACGGCGGGACTCCACTTCACCCCCAATCTCATCGAAGCCTTGAAAGCCCATGGCTGCGGCTGGCACCCCGTGCGGCTCCACGTGGGCCTCGGCACCTTCCGCCCCATGACCGCCGAACACCTCGAGGACCACGCCATGCACGAAGAGCGCTTCGAGGTTCCGGAGGCCACGGCGGCGGCCCTGGAATCGGCCCTGCGGGAGCGCTCCCGGCCCGTTCTCTGCATCGGCACCACGTCGCTGCGCACCCTTGAGGGCGCCTGGGATGGCACAGCCCTCGCGCGGGAAGGCACCACCCGCCTCTTCATCACCCCGGGCTACCGGCTCCGCACCGCGGACCACCTGCTGACCAACTTCCACCTGCCGGAAAGCACGCTCTTCGTTCTGGTGTCGGCCCTGCTGGGCCCAGCCGGGGCCCAGGCGGCTTACGGCGAGGCCATCCGTGAACGCTACCGCTTTTTCAGCTACGGCGACGCGATGCTGATCCTAAATGTTCGGTCCAACCCTTCACCTTGATCGTCGAAGGAAGGCGTGAGCTGCGGGCAATGCCCGCAGCTCACGCGGGGGCCAGGGGGACGCAGAGGCCGCTTGCGGCCGGGCGGTCCCCCCTGACTCGCTATAGGTACTCGATGAACTGGTGGATCACCGGAATGCGGTGCTTCTTGCCTTTGGTGGCCTGCAGCACGCTCGTCACGGACATGCCCAGGCACCAGAGCAGCCAAAGGGGCAGGAAGAAGCGCACGGAGACGTACCCGAAGATGGGGAAGAGGCCGAGGATCACCAAGGCCAGCATGAGGACGCATTCGGCGAAGGCCAGGATCACGCCCTGGCGCGCGTGCCACAGCAGCTCCGAATCCTCGCGGTTCCGGATGTAGGGCACGAAGGCCCAGGGCCCGGCGTAGCACAGGAGCAAGTCTCGCAGGCGCTCCCCCACGAAGAGGGGGGTCGGGACATCCAGGGGCACGGCAACCTCCGGCTCGAGGATAGCGCAACAGCTGGTCCCTCAGACGAGCTACCGCCCCCACCCTGCCACCAGCAGGGCCATCAGTAGCACGATCCCGGCGTAGACCTGCTTCAGCTTCGCGCCCTGGATGCGGGTGGCCACCCGGGCGCCCCCCAGCGCACCCACCGCGAAGCCCAGGGCCACACCGCCGATCACCAGCCAGGGCAGGCCTCCTTGGGCCTTCGCATACACGTAGACCCCGGGGAGCCCGATGGGAGGCAGCAGCATCATGAGGCTGGTGAGTTGCGCCTCGTGCTGGGTCATGCGGAATTTTGCGGCCAGCAGCGGAATCACCACCACCGCGCCGCCGAGGCCCGTCAGGCCCGACACCAGCCCCGCCAGCAGTCCGATGGGCAGGCCCCAGGTCCATAGCCCTTCCAAATCGAAGGGTTCCGCGCTGCGGTCCACCGTGGCCTGTTCCTGTCGCAGGAAGGTCCTGACCGCGAGAAACACCAGAAACGAGGCGTAACCCCAACGCAGGGCGTTCGAGGGAATGCGGTTGGCCACCAGGGAACCGCCATAGATTCCAAAGAGAAAGGCCAGCACGAGCACACCCACCAGGGGCACGCTGGAAGCGATGCCCCGCTTGCGGTACTGGAGGACGGCGGGAAGCCCTGTGGGCAACAGCATGGCCGCCAGCGTGGCGCCCTGGGCCCGGTGCTGATCAAGGCCCAGGAATAAACCCAGCAGGGGTACCATGACGATGCCACCACCCACCCCGAACAGGCCCGACAGCACGCCTCCGCAGAGGCCCGTGCCCAGGCCCGCCAGCAGGTGGTTCGCATCAACGGGCATGGCGCACGGATTCCCTCAACAAAGGATTCTGGAACGGCGTGTGTTCCAATGGAAGGCTGGAGGTTCCGGTGCAGGTCCAGCTCAACGAAGATGTGGTGCTCGACAGCCGACGGGCCGTGTGGCTGCCCCAGTACAAGACGCTGGTACTGGCAGACCTCTTCTTTGGGCTCGGCGCGGCCCGGCGCCGTCGGCCCGACCCCATGCCCGCCACGCCGCACCTGGAGATCTGGGAGCGCGTCTTCAGCCTCATGGACGACTACGCCCCGGACCAGGTGGCCTTGTTGGGGGACCTGAAACCCAGCCAGGGCGCCGTGGAGGGCGATGAGGCCGAGGAACTGCGCACCATCTTCCGCAAGCTGAAGGCCGGTGGCCGGCAGGTCGTCCAGGTGGTGGGTCACCCTGAGCGCAGCAGCGGCCCCGCCCTGGAGGGTACCGGCATCCAGCCCGTCGAGCAGCACCGCGTGGGGCCCTTCACCCTCATGCACCGGCGACGGATCTTCGTCTATCCCCGGCACGATCCCTCCCATGGCTTCTGGATCAATGGCGGCGTGCACCCCCTCTTTGCCGTGCCCGGTCTGAGCCCCGTGGGCGAACCGGACTGGCTGCGGCTGCCTGCCTTTCTCTACACGGGCTTCGCCCTGGTGATGCCGCCCTTCGTGAGCTACGCCCAGGGGTTCGAAGTGATCCAGTCCGAGCGCCTGCCACGCCAGGCCCGCGCCTGGAAGCTGCTGGCCGACCGGCTGAGCCCCCTGGATCTGGGCGGCCTCCCGCCCACACCGGAACACCTCCGGACGCTCACCCGCCCCCCCCGGAGGGGCAAAGATTCTGGCAAGACCGAAGATATAGCCGCGCCTACCTCTTCCGAGCCTTAGGCATCGGAAGGCCCCCTTGCAGGACGCGGCCATCGTCCAGGGTGAGATCCCAACCAAGGCGCTCCCCCTTCTTCAGCCCCAGGCGCTTCACGGTCCCCGACTGGAACTCGATGAAGTAGCGGGAGGGCACCTTGCCGCCGTAGGTGGGACAGTCGTCCCCCCGCATGGGACTGCAAGGCGGCACCTGCTGCGCCGTTTCCACCACACGCCCCTCGGCATCGATCCAGGCCACGTCCAGGGCGATGAGACAGTTCTTCATCCAGATGCTGTGGTAGCCATCCTCGCCATACACAAAGAACATGCAGCGGTCCTTGGCCAGGCTCTGCCGGTACATCATGCCCTTGGCCTTTTCCTGCTCCGTGGCGGCCACCTCGGCCAGGAAGGTCGTTTGGCGGAAGGCGACGGTGCCCCCGCCCCCCGCCAGCAGGGGAAGGGACAGCAGGGCGGTGAACAGCATGCGCATGTCAACTCCTCGGAGACCAGTATCTATCGATGACCTGCTGGAAGGCGCAGAGAAGCTCCACAGACGATGATACCTCGCAAGATGTGGCACCATGGATCTGGACGCCGGAGTGCCCTCGCCTCGCGTGCCCAGGAGAGCCATGCGCCCACCCGCCCTGCTTGTGATCCTCGTGCTGGATGGACTGGGCTTGGTCGCGTCCGACCCAGGCCTGGGCCTCCAGGCCCTGCGAACGCCCGAGGCGATCCGGGTGGATGGGCACTTGGATGAGGCCATCTGGCGGCAGGCGCCGGCCGCCTCGGGCTTCACCCAGGAGTGGCCCCAACGGGGGCAGCCCGCTCGCCAGCGCACCGAGGTTCGGGTGCTCTACGACGACCGGTTCCTCTACATCGGCGCCCGCATGCACCACGATCCCGTTCTGGAGCCCGGCTCCGCCCAGGTGGTGCGTCGCCTCCACCGCCGCGACCAGGACAGCCAGGGCGACTGGTTCGGCGTGGCCTTGGATTCCAACCATGACCGGCGCACCGCGCTCGTCTTCGAGGTGAACGCCGCGGGGGTGCAGAAGGACCAGGTTATCTACAACGACAGTTCCTTTGATGCCAGCTGGGACGGGGTGTGGGAAAGCGCTGTGTCCGTGGACGCGGAGGGGTGGAGCGCGGAACTGAAGATCCCCCTCTCGCTGCTGCGGTTCAAGGGCGGCGGTGGGCCCCAGACCTGGGGCATCAACTTCAGCCGCATGGACCAGGGCGCCGTCCGGGAATCCACCCGCTGGCAGGTGGTGCCCCGGGGCGAGAACGGCTTTGTGAGCCGCTTCCCCGAGCTGACGGGCCTGGAGGGCCTGAACCCCCAGCCCCGCCGCGAGTACCTGCCCTACCTGGGGCTGGCGCGGAAATTCGAAACCACCCGCGGCTTTGACGATCGCCGCTGGGAGGGCCGCGCCGGACTGGATGCCCGCTGGAGCCTCAGCTCCCATGCCCAGGTGGACCTCTCCGTGCGGCCGGACTTCGGCCAGGTGGAGGTGGATCAGGCCGTGCTGAACCTGGGCACCGTCGAGACCTTTTTTCCCGAGAAGCGCCCCTTCTTTCTCGAGGGCATGGACATCTTCCGCGTGGCGGGCCCCGACCTCTTCTACAGCCGTCGTATTGGACAAGGATTGTCGGATCCTTACCTGAACCCGGGCGAATCCCTGCGAGACCGGCCCAACGCCACGGACATCACCGCCGCCGCCAAGTACACCGCCAAATACGCCTCGGGCACCAACGTGGGCCTGCTGGGCGCCAGCGTGGAACCCGCCCGCGCGACCATCCAGGATGCAGGCGGAGGGCGCTTCCAGCGCGAGCTCTCGCCCCTCACCAACTTCGGGGTCTTACGCGTCCAGCAACTGATGGACGCGCGGGGCAGCTACCTGGGCGGCTTCGTCTCGGAGATGCGGCAGGCGGGCCCCGATGGCCGCCTGGGCCAAGTCCAGGCCGTCGACGGCGTCTATGCCACCCAGGACCGGAGCGGCCTGCTGGAGGCCACCTTCAGCCGCAGCCAGGCCGGCCCCAAGGAGGCACCGCAGCAGGGCTGGCGGGGCCGGCTGCGGGCCCACCGCGAATGGCGCAGTGGATGGAGCGTGGAGCTGCAGGCCATCAATGCGGGCCACGACTACAATCCCAACGACGTGGGCTACCTGGGCCGGGCGGACGAGCAGCGGACCTATGCGGAGGTCTTCCATCGCTGGGACCGCACCTGGGGCGTGCTGCGCAACTGGGAGTGGGGCCTGGGCCATGCCGCCGCCCGGGACCAGGCCGGCCACACCTTCCAGCGCACCCTCAACACCTGGGCCAAGACTGACTTCACGAACTTCGTCTCTCTGTGGGGCGGCGGCGGCGTGGACCTGGCCATCGAAGACGACCGGGAACTCCGCACCTACGCCGATCCACGGAAGAAGTACCTGGGCCGGCCCAGCCTCCCCTGGGCGAACCTCGGCATCGACACGCCCGGCAACCGGCCCTGGTACCTCCGCCTCAGCACCAGCCGCTCCTGGCAGGAGGGTGGCCCCTCCACCGACGCGACGCTCTTCCAGATCCTGAAGCCCACCGCCGCCCTGGAGCTCCAGCTTTCCACCTCCGTCACCCGCGACGAGGGGGAGCTGAAGTGGCTGGAGACGCCCGCCGCCACCCCCATCGTGGGCCTGCGCCGGCTCAGCCAGGTTGACCAGACCCTGCGGGTCGCCTACGCCTTCACTCCGCACTTCACCGTGCAGCTCTTTAGCCAATGGCTAGCCGCCAACTGGAACTTCCGCGACCTGAAGCACTATGCGGACGACCGGACGCTGGGCCGCGGCCTACCCAGGGACCAGCCCCTCGGCACCCGTCCCCAGACCGCCTTCAGCTACCGCACCTGGAACCTCAACCTCATCACGCGCTGGGAGTTCCGGCCCGGATCCACCTTCTTCCTGGTCTATACCCATGGCGCCAGCACCGACGCCCTCATCAACGACCGGGCCAGCGTCTCCCCCCGCCCGGACTTCGCCCTCCTGCGACACCTGCCCTCGGACGACGTGGTCCAGGCGAAGGTCAGTTGGCTGTTCCGGTAGCAAGCTGCAACCAAGCGGCCAGGCGATCCGCATCGGCCTCCGTGTGGAAACCATGGAAGGCCACCCGCAGGTAGCCCTCGCGCACGGAGGCGAAGATGCCTCGCCGGTAGCCGGAGCGGAGCAGCTCCTGAAGGTAGTCCGAACCGCGACCACCATGGTGGAAGGCGAGGATGGACCCCAGCCGGTCCGCCCTCAGCAGCGCCCGGAGGCGCTGGCACTCAGCCCGCCAGGGCGAGCTCTCCAGGGCGTCCAGAAGCCGCCCCTGGAGGCTGCCGATGTGGGCGGCCAGGGCCGGGACGCCGGCGCCGTTGATCAGGCGCAGGGATTCCAGCAGGGCCGAGGCATGAAGCAGGTTCGGCCCGCCCGATTCCAGGGCCCGGCCATCGGCCAGCCAATCCCGATGAAGGTCCGTCGAGGGGCGGGAGAACTCCGTAGCATCCACCACAGAGAGCCAAGACCCGGAGGGCGACAGTGATTGTCTAAACGAGGCCTCAGTCCAAAGGAACCCCAACCCCTCAGGGGCCAGCAGGCCCTTGTAGCCCCCGGTGGCAAAGGCCGAAACCCCCTCCAGAGCCACGGGCACCGTGCCCGCACCCTGGATGCCGTCCACCACCAGATGGACGCCCCGCTCCCGGCAGGCGGCCCCAAGGCGCCGCAGGTCGAGCCTTAGGCCATCCTGGAAGCGGATCCAGGAGAGGGCGAGGAGGCGGGTGTGGGGGCCCATGGCCGCGAGAATCCGGGCTTCGGGATCGGCCGTGGCGGTGGGCGGCAGGCTCGTCCAGGCGTCGGTTCCGGCCCGGTGCCCATCCCAGAGTGGCACTTCGCGGAACGCCACGCCCCGCCGCGCGAGCGCCAGCCAGGGCCAGGCGTTGGAGGGAAACTCTCCCAGTGGGGCGAGGACTTCGTCGCCCGCCGCCCAGGGATACCCCTGCGCCACGGTCACCAGTCCCGACGAGGTGGTGGGCGTGAGGGAGATGTCCTCCATCCGCGCGCCGAGGAGGGCGGCCGCCTCTGCGCGCAGGGCCGCGGGAAGGCCCAGGAAGTCCTCCTCCCAACGCATCTCCCAGGGCCGCAACTCCTTCTGCATGAAGACCCGCACCGCGCGCATGGCCGCCCGGGGCACCGGGCCTTCGGCACAGTGCATCACCCAGAGGTGGTCCTCATCCAGGTGGAACAGGGCCGGGTTGAGGGGCGGGGCGTTCATCCCTTGTGGTCGGCGAGAAGGGCCTTGAGTCCGACCGGGTACAGGGGCTCCACCACGGACCGCACGGCGGCGGCGTACTGCTGGATCTCCCACTGGGCGTGGCTGTCGGCCCGCAGGCG
>JANXYT010000411.1 GCA_025355915.1 Holophagaceae bacterium | reverse complement strand
GCAGGGTCCGGACGGAGCGCAGACGGTACCACCCCAGGACCAGGACCGGCAGCAGGCAGGTGAGGTTGGCCCCCAGGGTGTTGTAGCCCAGGAAGGCGATCGCGTTCATGGGGGGTGTGCCCAGGGGTGACTGGGGCGCGGCGGTGAAGGCCTTCACCACCAGGCCCGTGACGATATAGACCAGGTAGTAGCCCGTGCAGAGCTGCAGAAGCCGTCCAGTGCTGCCTTCAGTGGTCTTCCACATGGCTCAGCGCCCCCACGGCCGGAACGTCTCCTTCCGGCCCCCGTGGATGGGGCCCAGGCCGAAACCGGGTAAGCAGGGTTCAGAGGTGGTGGCGGTCTGGTACCGGTGCCTTTCGGGCTTTCCTGAAGCTGGGGGGGCAAAGCGCAAAAGCGTGTCGAACATCCCGGAGGTCATACGGCATCCTTGCTGGAAGGGGAAGCATTCATTCTAGCGGGCGCTCCGTGGATTCATCCCAGCACCTTGGCCATCAGATCCGAATGCAGGTTCCAGTGGAAGAATCCCGCCAGGCCATAGACGATGCCGATGCAGGCGAAGGTGCAGGCCACTCCGAAGAGCCAGCGCTTCTTGGTGAGGGCGGTAACGCCCGCCAAGGCCACCGCCACGCTCAGGCAGGCCTCCGCCAGATCGAACTGGTCATCGTGGATGTTCATGGCGTCGTAGTCCTTGGCCGCCTGTTCCGCCTCGCCCTTGATTTTCTCCTTTTCCCTTTCGTACTTTTTCGCAGCGGTGACCTGGGTCGCGATGTTGGCCTCCACCCTCGCGCGGACTTCGGGCCTCAGGCCGGTGCTCATCTCCAGCTGCACCTTCAGCATCTCGGCTGAGTTCTCGGCGATGTGCTGCTTGGTGCTCTTGCTCTGGTAGTAGGCCCACTGATCCACGGCCTTGGCCTGGGATTGCTGCATGGCCTGGACGACGTTGCCGTCCTTCACGTTGCACAGGGCCATGAAGGTGGCGACCACGGCCACGAAGAGGGCGATGTACCCGTTGAACCGGCTCTCCTCCGCGTGCTGCCGGACGTCATCCTGGATCTGGTCGAGGCCCTCGGTCATGGGGTGGTTCTCCTCTCGGGTCCCGAGTCTAACGCAGGGCATCCATGGGTTCCTGTTCTTCGGGTTGGCCGCGCTCCCACCGGGGAATGTCAGCGCGGCGTGGCGCGGAGAACCGGATCCAGCGCGCTCCAGACGTGGTCCGCGACGATGCGGGCGCCCTCGGCGGTGGGATGGATGCCATCGGGCTGGTTCAGCTGAGGATCCATGGCCACGCCTTCCAGAAGGAAGGGGAGCAGCGGCACCCGGTATGCCTTGGCGAGGCGCGGGAAGATTCGCGCGAAATCCGCCCGGTACTCGGGGCCGTAGTTCTCCGGAAGCTGGATGCCCGCGAGCACCACCCGGGTGCCTTGCCGCTTCGCGCGGTCCAGGATGGCCCGCAGGTTCCGTTCAGTCTCCGCCACGGGGATGCCCCGCAGGCCATCGTTGGCGCCGAGACACAGGAGCATC
This sequence comes from Holophagaceae bacterium, assembly GCA_025355915.1. Classification (GTDB taxonomy): domain Bacteria; phylum Acidobacteriota; class Holophagae; order Holophagales; family Holophagaceae; genus Geothrix. The sequence goes on along the minus strand of JANXYT010000411.1, from coordinate 1,398 downwards.
ACGTCCACCTTCTGCTTGTAGATCCAATCCAGGCGCGCCACACCACCGGCGGTCGTATCGCCGCTGACGCCGGCATTCACCACCTTCCAGGGCCGCCCTTCCGCTCGCAGCCGCGCATCGATGAGCGCGGGGAAGGCCTGCTCTTTCGAAAGCCCCAGGCCCGCCGTGAGGCTATCCCCGAAGAAGACCAGGGTGCCTTCGACCGGCAGGGGCGCGGGTTCTGCCGGGGTGGCCGAAACCGCGGCGGAAACCGGCGCCTGGGCCTTGCGGTCGCAGCCGCCGTTCACGGCCGCCAGGGCGGTGAGGATCACGACGGGAATCCAGGCCTTCCTCATGGCTCGAGCATCGCACAGACCCGTCCAGCCTTGCACCTGCCGGGGCGGCTAGTCTGATGTAGCGCCACGTTTGAATCGAACTTGAAAACCTCTACCGCCAAGACGCCAAGGACGCCAAGAAAGACAATAGGCAAGCTTTTTTCAGTTCTTGGCTTCTTGGCTTCTTGGCGACTTGGCGGTGTTCTTTTTCCCTTGAATGCAAACCGGTATGAAGCTGAGGGTGCCGCATGATCTCCATCCGCTCCGTGTCCAAGACCTTCGTGTCCCCTTCCGGGGAAATCCTCCGGGTGCTCCAGGAGGTCAGCCTGGAGATCCCCGATGGCGCCTCCGCCGCCATCCAGGGCCCCAGCGGCAGTGGCAAGAGCACCCTGCTGGGCCTCATGGCGGGCCTGGACCAGCCGACTTCGGGCGATGTCATCGTGGCGGGGCATTCGCTCACGGGCCTCAGCGAGGCGGCGCTTTCCCGCTTCCGCGCCCAGAACCTCGGCTTCGTCTTCCAGGCCTACCACCTGCTGCCCCATTTTTCAGCGTTGCAGAACGTGATCATCGCCGCGGAGATCGCCGGCCTGGCGGGGGCCGAGGCGAAGGCCATGGAGGCCCTGGCGCGGGTGGGTCTCGAGGACCGCGCCGAGCACCTGCCCGCCCAGCTCAGCGGTGGCGAATGCCAGCGGGTGGCCCTGGCCCGGGCCATCGTGGCGCGGCCCCCCATCCTGCTTTGCGATGAGCCCACGGGCTCGCTGGACCCCGTGAACGCGGACCGGGTGTTCGAACTGCTCCTGGAGCTGCAGCGGGACCTCGGGGCCACCCTCGTGCTGGTCACCCATGACGTCGCGCTCGCAGGGCGCCTGGGGCTCCATTTTGCCCTGGAACGGGGCTGCCTCACGGCGGGGGTGGCATGAGCTTCGCCCTCCGCATGGCGCTGCGGGAGGCCTCCCGGCAGAAGGGCCGGCTCCTGGTCATCGCCCTCTGTCTGGCGGTGGGATTCGCGGCCTTCTTCGCCACCTACGGCTTCAGTGCCCGGGTCCTCAGTGGCATCCGGAGCGAATCGCGCGCCCTGCTGGGG
>JANXYT010000386.1 GCA_025355915.1 Holophagaceae bacterium | reverse complement strand
GGGCAAGAAGGTTGTGCTCTTCTTCTACCCCCTTGACTTCACCTTCGTCTGCCCCACGGAGATTCTGGCCTTCGCTGATGCCCTCAAGGAATTCGAGGCCCGCCACACTCAGGTCATCGGCGTCAGCGTCGATTCCAAGTTCAGCCACCACGCCTGGGTGAACACCCCCCGCAAGGACGGCGGCATCCAGGGCGTGACCTTCCCCCTGGTCTCCGATCTGAACAAGACCATCGCCCAGGATTACAACGTGCTGCTGCCCGTGGGCATCGCCCTGCGCGGCCTGTTCATCATCAACAAGGACGGCATCCTGAAGCACATCACCGTGAACCACAACGACCTGGGCCGCAGCGTGGAAGAAGTCCTGCGCCTCCTCGACGCCGTGGACTTCAGTGAAGAGCACGGCGAAGTCTGCCCCGCCAACTGGCATAAGGGCCAGAAGGCCATGAAACCGACCTCGGACGGATTGAAGGCTTACGTTGCTTCCAAGTAGATCGTCATAGAACGCCTGAAGCGGGCGCCCAAAGGCGCCCGCGGTGTTTGTGCAGAGGCGGAATGGCCTTCGGGGCCATGACCATCCGACCGCAGCGCAGCGGAGGGAGGATAGGACGGAATCCGCGCAGCGGATTGCCGCCCCCAGGGCGAGGGGCGGAGCCCCGAGTCACCATCCGACCGCAGCGCAGCGGATGGAGGATAGGGCCGCATCGGCGCAGCCGCTGGCGGGGGCGCAGCCCCGAGGGCCGGAGGCCTGAGCCAAGCCGACGGCTGATGGACTCAAAGCCTACGTGGCTTCGAAGTAGCTTCAGCTATCAGCAGAGAAGCGGGCGCCTTTCGGCACCCGCTTCTGTTTCATACTCCGAAAGCGCCCGCTTTCGGAGCCCCGTGGACATACCCGGAAAAAGCATCCTGATCGTCGGAGGCGGCATCTCCGGCCTTCTGGCGGCCTGGCACCTGCGGCGGCCGGGTCTGGAGATCGAGGTATGGGAGGCTTCAGCGACCATGGGCGGCTGGGCGCAAACCCTTCCCTGGCCAGGACCGGCGGGCGAAGCCGGTTTCCTGGAGCGCGGTCCCCAGTCACTCCGCGTTGGCCCGAACGGCGCTCTGGGTCGCCTGCTGCGAGACCTGGATCTCGAGATGTGGCCAGCTGGTCCCAAGGGTCCCCGCTGGCTGGGCAAGGGGGGCCGACGGCAGCCCAGCCCGGCCACGCTCGCGGGTCTGCTGTGTGCCCCCGGACTTGGGTTCCGCGGGAAGCTGCGGATGCTGGCGGAGCCTTTCATCCCCACCGGTACCGCAGCAGAGGAGACCCTGCACGCCTTCTTCGCCCGCCGCCTGGGCGAGGGCTTCGCCCGGAACCTGTTGCCGGCCCTGGTGGCGGGTGTCCTGGCGGCGCCGCCGGAGCACATCGGCATGGAGGGGCTGCCGCGTTTGCGGCGACTGGAGGCCAAGGGCGGCCTGCTGCTCGGTGGCCTTCGGACCGGCGGGGAGCGCACCTGCCTGCCCGTGGGCGGATGCGGCGCGCTGGCTCAGGCCCTCGCCGTCCGCCTTGGAACCGTGATCACGAGCCAGCCCGCGGAAGCCCTGGAGCCGTTGCCCGAGGGCAGATGGCGGGTTCACGGGGGCGGCCTGATCCGGGAGGTGGATGCGGTGGTGCTGGCCCTTCCCTCCCGAGCGGCCACGACCCTGCTGAAACCGGTGGCACCCGAATCTGCGCGGATCCTGAACGCCATCCCCGCCCTGGATCTCCGCCTCTGGCACAGCCGCCATCTCATGGTCCGAGGCTGGGAACGGGGCTTCGGCCTGCTGGTCCATCCCCCGGAAGGGCGGGGACTCCTGGGGGCCGTGTCCTTCGCCGCGAACGATCCCCGCGGCGTGCCGGGCCTGCTTCAGGTCCGCACCTACCTGGGGGGCGCCTATCCGGTGGATCCCACGTTGAGCGCCTGGCCCGGTGTCCTCCAGGAGCTCCGCCGCTGGCTGCCGGAACTGGCTGATCCTATCCAGGTGCGGGAGGAGTCGTGTCTCCGCGCCTTCCCCCTGCTGGAGCCGGGCCACGCCGCCCGGG
>JANXYT010000342.1 GCA_025355915.1 Holophagaceae bacterium | reverse complement strand
TTCGCGCTGCGCGCACACCCCCGCACCCCCGCGCTAGGGTCGGGCGCAGCCCGGCCCTAGCTTCCACGGTCGTTTTTGGGTGCGGAGATTCCATGAGCAAGACGATCAACTTCCCCTCCGTCACCCGCGTTCTGTTTCTGCTCGCGGGGCTCGCAGGTACCTTTCTGCCGGCCCAGACGCCCGTGGCCGTTCCCGGCACCTTCGCGGAGAACCCCATCGTCTACTTCGTCATGACGGACCGCTTCTACAACGGCAACCCCGCCAACGACCAGAGCTATGGCCGTCAGCGGGAGAAGGTGTCGAAGGATGACGTCGGCACCTTCCACGGCGGGGACTTGAAGGGCCTGACGGTGAAGCTCAAGGAGGGCTGGTTCAAGGCGCTCGGCGTGAACGCCCTGTGGATCACGGCGCCCTACGAGCAGATCCACGGCTGGGTGCAGGGGGGGCAGAAGGAGTTCAAGCACTACGCCTACCACGGCTATTACGCCCTCGACTACACGGTGCTCGACAAGAACATGGGCACCCCCGACGAGCTGCGCGAACTGGTGGATACGGCCCACGCCCAGGGCATCCGCATCCTTTTCGACATCGTCCTGAACCACCCCGGCTACCTGGACCTCCAGACCGCCAAAGACCTGAAGATCGACCTCCTCTGGCCAGATTGGGAGAAGGATCCCAACCTGTTGCGGAACTATCACAACTACATAGACTACAACTCCGAGAAGTTCGGCGACTGGTGGGGCCGGCCCTGGGTGCGGGCGGGCCTGCCGGGCTACCTCGACGGCGGCCGCGACGACCTCACCATGCAACTGGCCTACCTGCCTGATTTCCGCACAGAAAGCAAGGAGGCCGTGAAGCTCCCGAAATTCCTGAAGGAGAAGGCGGACACCAGGGCCGTGGATCTCCCCAACACCCCCGTGCGCGGCTACCTCATCAAGTGGCTTTCGGACTGGGTGCGCGAGTACGGCATCGACGGCTTCCGCGCCGATACGGTCAAGCATGTCGAACCGGAGGCCTGGGCTGCCCTGAAGGCCGAGGCCGTGAAGGCCCTGGCCGAGTTCAAGACCAAAAATCCCAACCGCAAGGTGGACGACGCCCCTTTCTGGATGGTGGGCGAGTTCTGGGGTGTGGGTCCCACGCGGCACAAGATGGCCGATTTTGGCTTCGACGCCATGATCAACTTTGATTTCCAGCAGCAGGAGGGGGCCTTCGCCAAGCCTGAAAAGCTCTTCAAGAGCTACGCCCAGGCCCAGGCCGGCAAGCCCGTCCACATGCTGAACTACCTCTCGTCCCATGACACGGAGCTCTTCGAGCGGGACCGGCTCATCGAAGGCGGCGCGGCACTCCTGCTGTCCCCTGGCGGCGTGCAGATCTTCTACGGGGATGAAACAGGCCGGCCCCTGGGGCCCGAGCCCCGTACGGACAAGCAGCAGGCCACCCGCTCGGACATGAACTGGGCCAAGCCAGACACGAAGATTCTCGCGCACTGGCGCAAGCTGGGCGCCTTCCGCGCCCGGCACCGGGCCCTGGCGACCGGCGAGCACAAGCAACTCAGTGAGGCCCCGTACACCTTCAGCCGCGTGGAGCCCATCAGTGGCGACCGGGTGGTGGTGGCCCTGGGCGCCAAGGGCCCAGTCAGCCTCACCGTGGCCGGCGTCTTCGAGGACGGCCTGACCCTGCGCGATGCCTACACCGGCCAGACGGCCAAGGTGTCGGGCGGCAAGGTCGCCCTCCAGGCCGAGCAGGTGGTCCTGCTGGAGCGCGTCCAGGGCGAAGCCCGCTAGTACGACCTTTCGCGTCATTCGGAACGAATGGCGCGCCGAGCACAGACGTTGATCGAGAACGAAGGAGCCTGCATGTCCACCAAGAAGCTGCCCAAGGTCGCGTATTTCTGCATGGAGTACGCCCTCGACAGCGCCTTCAAGATCTACGCGGGGGGCCTGGGCATCCTGGCCGGCGATTACCTCAAGGGGGTGAAGGATCACGGCTATCCCATGGTGGGCATCGGCATCCGCTGGAAGCAGGGCTACGGCGAGCAGATGGTGGATGCGGCCTCCGGCCAGGTCTACGACGCCTACCGAAGCGGCAACCATGAGTTCCTGGAAGACACCGGGGTTCTGGTCGAGATCGAGATCAAGGGCAAGCCCGTGAAGATCAAGGTCTGGCGGGTGAACAGCTTCGGCGTGGACTCCCTCTACCTGCTGGATACGGACATCGAAGAGAACGACGGCGAGTCCCGCTGGATCACGGGCCAGCTCTACGGCTGGTTCGGCGAGGAGCGCGTGGCCCAGGAGATGGTGCTGGGCATCGGTGGCGTTCGGGCCCTGCAGGCCCTGCGCATCAAGCCCGACGTCTATCACTTCAACGAGGGCCATGCCCTCCTTGCCGGCCTCGAATTGATGCGCCAGCGCATGGCCAAGGGCGCCACCTTCGAGGCGGCCTGGGCCAAGACCCGGG
>JANXYT010000396.1 GCA_025355915.1 Holophagaceae bacterium | reverse complement strand
GCCCTTCAGTCGCACCCAGGGCTGGTCGAAGCGGTTGTCCGGCAGGCCGGCCTTCAGCGTGGCCAGGCGCTGGCGGATGGTCCAGACGAAGAACCCGCCCGCGGCCAGGGTCATGAGCCAGAACAGCGTGATTTCCAGGGCCTTCATGGCGGTCCCTCCTTGCAGTCAGCGTTCAGGACGAGCCACAGCGCGGCGGCGAGGGCCGTTCATTGTCTCACCCAGTTGTCAGGTATGCGGGTCGAACGCCCAGTGTAGCCGTCGCCATGACAAACTGAAGGCCCGACCTGGAGTCAATTCCCGGAGTCCAACTTGGCCAGCTCTCCACCCCTCCATTTTGAAGCCGCCGTGACCCGCCCGCTATCGGTCGTGTTCCGGACCGGCGGGGTCTGGGAAGGCCACGACTACACCGTGGAGGTCGTCGCCACCCGCCAGGGCCTGGACGGCTTTGACGTGGTGGTGGACTTCCGCGACCTGGAGGCAGCCCTCGACAGAAGCCTGGCGCCCCTGCAGGGCAAGCTGCTTTCAGACCTGGGCCTGGATGGCCCCTTGGCCCTGGCCCAACGCCTGCTGAATGAACTCACCCCCTTTGTCCCCGCCCCCGCCCACCTCAAGGAAGTGGCCCTGACGGATGGGCGGGGGCGCAGGATGGCCGTTGGGCCGTAGGCCACCCGATGCGACCATGGATCCCCCTCGCCGCCCTGGCGCTCACCCTCTCGCCGCTGGCCGTGGTTCACCCGGTGCGCGTCTCGGGACACAGCATGGAACCAGCCCTGACGGATGGCGATCTGCGGTGGGCCCTGCGGGCCTGGGCCAGTCACCCTCCCCGGCGCGGGGAGATCTGGGTCGCCGATGGACCGCAGGGCTCCTCCGTGAAGCGGGTGCTGGGCCTGCCGGGCGACACCGTGAGCTGGCAAGGGCCGGACCTCTGGATCAACGGCCAGCGCCTCGATGAACCCTGGGTCACGCATCCCGAGCGTACCGGCGAGGGCCAGCAGGTCTGCGGCGACGGCTACCTGGTCCTCGGCGACAACCGCCCCGACAGCCAAGACGGGCGGAGTTGGGGTGCGTTTCCCGGAAAGGCCATGCGAGGACGCATCCTCTGAAGCAAGGGCCAGCGGGTCATACGGATTGTTCACGACGCTCGATCCGAAATGAAAAATTCACCATTTCATAGAATTTTATTTTGTTTTTCTGGATTGTGATACGTTACCCCTCCGCTCGTCATTGAGCCGCTTAAAGGAGGCCCCTATGGTCCCGCAGCCTGTTTTTTTCCGCATCCTGGCCACCATCAGCGTGGCCGCGGCCCTGCCGCTCCTGGCCCAGGCGGCGAAAGAGAAGGCCCCCACGGCCCATCAGCAGGCGATGATGGAAGCCTGGCAAAAGGCTGCTACGCCTGGCTCGAATCACAAGCTGCTCGCCACCCTCACTGGCCAGTGGAACTTCACCACCAAAATGTGGATGGAGCCCGGAGCCGCGCCTGAGACGTCCACCGGCACCGCCGCCTACACGCCCTTGATGGACGGACGCTACATCCAAGGGGAGTACAAGGGCACCTTCAATGGAATGCCCTTCCAGGGGCTCGGGCTCACGGGCTACGACAACGTGGCCCAGCACTTCACTGCCACCTGGGCCGACAACATGAGCACCTCCATCATGCTCATGACGGGAACCTACGCCCCCGCCACGAAGACCTTCACCTACAAGGGCGATATGGACGACGTGATGAAGCCGGGCACCAAGGTGAAGGTTCGTCAGGTCGTGAAAGTCCTCGGGGACGATTCCCACGTCATGGAATGGTACGAATCCCGGGGTGGGAAAGAGCTCAAGACCATGGAGATCTCGTATACCCGCCAGAAGTAGGGAGTCGTACTCCAGCGCATTCCTGGTACCGATCAAAGCGGATGGCCGGGACATGGATCGCATCGCGGTGGTACCCATCGTGGATCGGTCGACACGTCCGGCCTCCGTCAGGTTGGGCTACCCTGGAGGGCTGGAGTTTCGATGGACCGACTGGTGATCCAAGGTGGACATTCCCTGCGGGGGCGCATCCGGGTGTCGGGGGCAAAGAACGCGGCCCTGCCCTGCCTGGCGGCGGCGCTGCTCACCCCGGAGCCGTTGGTGCTGTCCAACCTGCCGGCGGTGGCGGACATTCGCACCATGGTGAAGGTGCTGCAGGCCCTGGGCACGGAGGCCACACTGGAGGCCGAAGGCGACGGCTTCGAGCTGACGGCAAAGCTGGCCTGCGCGGGCAGCGACGATCCCAAGGCCCCCTACGAGCTGGTGAAGACCATGCGGGCCTCCATCCTGGTGCTGGGGCCCCTCCTCGCCCGCTTCGGCAGGGCCACGGTGAGCCTGCCGGGCGGTTGCGCCATTGGCGCCCGCCCCGTGAATCTGCACCTCGAGGCCCTGGAGCGCATGGGCGCCATTCTTGAAATCAGCCATGGCTACATCCACGCCTCGGTGAAGGGCCGGCTGAAGGCCATCGACCACGCCTTCGAGAAGGTGAGCGTGGGCGCCACGGAGAACATCCTCATGGCAGCGGCCCTGGCGGAGGGCACCACGATCCTGCGGAACGCCGCCCTGGAGCCCGAAATTGGCGACCTGGCCCAGCTCCTGGTGGAGATGGGGGCGCACATCGAGGGCCTCGGCACGGGCACCCTCACCATCACCGGCGTCGAGCGCCTCCACGGCTGCGAGCACGCCGTCATCGCCGACCGCATCGAGGCCGGCACCTACCTGTGCGCCGTGGCCGCGACGTGTGGTGACGTGGTGCTGGATCGCTGCGAGCCCGAGCACCTGCGGTCCCTGTTGGACCTGCTGGAGCGTTCCGGTTGTGTCATCACGGAGCGCGAGGGCCAGGATGGCCGCCAGCTGCGCATCCAGCGCGAATGCGGCCAGAAGCTGCGCTCCAAGGACGCCACCACCCTGCCCTTTCCCGGTTTTCCCACGGACCTGCAGGCCCAATTCATGGCCGTCATGACCCAGGCCTGCGGCATCAGCGTCATCAACGAGGGCATCTTCGAGAACCGCTTCCAGCACGCCATGGAGCTGGAGCGCCTGGGCGCCAACCTGCGCACCGACGGCCGCGCGGCCATCGTGGCCGGCCCCGCCGAACTGACCGGCTGCACGGTCATGGCCACGGATCTCCGGGCCAGCGCGGCCCTGGTGATCGCCGGCCTCGTGGCCAAGGGCGAAACCATCGTGGACCGCATCTACCACCTCGATCGCGGCTACGCCGGACTGGAGAAGAAGCTCCAGGGCGTGGGCGCCCGCATCGAGCGAGTCGGTGGGGGGAAGGTCTGAAAAAGTTGTCCCCGCTTTTTCCATGTGACGACCTCCACCCAACCCCTGGGTTACACTATTTTCACGATCGGGGGATCCATGTTCGGCGAGATGAAGGTCTTTTCCGGGAGCAGCCACCCGGACCTGGCGAGGGGCATCGCCACGCACATGGGCATGCCGTTGGGTCGGCTGAAGGTGACGCGATTCTCCAACGAGAACATCAAGGTGAAGGTCGAGGAGAATGTCCGCGAGGCGGATGTCTTCGTGATCCAGTCGTCCTGCCCTCCCGTCAGCGACAACCTGATGGAGATGCTGATCCTCATCGACGCGCTGAAGTTCGCGTCGGCTGCTCGCATCACGGCCGTGCTGCCCTACTTCCCCTACGCCCGCAGCGACAAGAAGGACGAAGCGCGCATCTCCATCACGGCCCGTCTGGTGGCGGACCTGCTCGAGACAGCCGGGGCCGACCGCGTGCTCACCATGACCCTGCACGCCCCGCAGATCCTGGGCTTCTTCCGCAAGCCCGCGGACCAGCTGCTGGCCACGCCCATCCTCACGAACTACTTCAAGTCCAAGGATCTCTCCAATGCCACGGTGGTGGCCACGGATGCCGGGGCCGCCAAGTTCGCCGGGCACTTCGCCAAGCGCCTGTCCGTGCCCATGGCCATCATCGACAAGCGCCGCTTCGATGATTCCGAGCAGGCCCAGAGCGTGGCCCTCATCGGCGATGTACAGGGGCGGGACGCCATCATCTATGACGACGAGATCGCCACGGGCGGCTCCATCAAGGAGGCGGCCCGCATCCTCCGCGAGCTGGGCGCCCGCACCGTGCGCGTGGGCGTCACGCACCCCGTGTTTTCGGGCAATGCCGTTGAGATCCTCAACTCCGCGAACCTGGACGAACTGGTGGTCACCGACACCATTCCGGTCTCGCCCGAGCGGGCCAAGGCCCTCCCCTACCTCAAGGTGCTCTCCACCGCGGCGCTGTTTGGCGACGCGATCCTGCGCATCCATGGAGGCCGCAGCATCAGTGAAATGATGGACTGATGACCCAGCCGTTCGGTCCCATCGAGGCACCCCCCAGGCTCGATCTGCTGGGGCCACTGGGTCCAGAGATCATCAAGCTTTTCACCCGCCCCTTCCTCGTCATCCACCGGGCATCGGGTCTGTACACCGCCCGCACCTGCCTGCTGTTGCTGTTCGACCTGGGCTGGGAAGCCCATCTGCGGGCCGGTGTCACCCTCGACGCGCTCTGCGCGGAACTGCCGGAGCAGGCGCGCAAACCCCTGGCCTGGATGCTGCCCTTCCTGGCGGTGGAGGGCCTGCTGCTTCGGAAGGGGGATGTCTACACCCTGAACGGCGAACCTGATCTGGATCTCGCAGGCATCCGGGAGGCCATGGACGTCGAGGCCCCGGGCCATGGCGTCAATTTCGACCTGCTGGACGGGGTGAGGTCCCATATCCCGCCCTTCTTCACCGAGGGCAAGGCGGGCGAGGGGCTGCTCTTCGATCTGGCCCTGTTCCCCTTGTGGCTGGCCTATTTCCGCAACGAGAATCTGGGGTACCTCCCGAACAACCTGCTCACCCTGCTGGCCCTGCGGGAGGGACTGCCCGAGGGCGCCCGCGTGCTGGAACTGGGGGGTGGCGGGGGGTCTTTCGCTCAGCTGCTGGCCCGGCAGGGCGCAGAGGAGGGCTGGCTGTCCCGCCTCGCGGAGTACCGGTTCACCGATGTGGCCCCCACCTTTCTCCGCCGGGCCCAGCGCGACCTGAAAGCCTCCGCACCGGGACTACCCCTCAGCTTCCAGGCCCTGGACCTGAACCGCCCGCTCGGGGACCAAGGCATCGCTGCCGCCAGCCTGGATGCCATCGTCGGCATCAACGTGCTGCACGTGGCCCAGGATCTCGAGGCCACCCTCCGCGACCTCCGCAGCTGCCTGAAACCCGGCGGTCGCCTGGTGCTGGGGGAGTGCCTGAAACCCACCCTCGACACGCCCCTCTACCTGGAGTTCTTCTTCAGCTTCATCAAGAGCTTCACCGGCGTGAAGCTCGATCCACGCTGGCGTCCCCGCCACGGCTTCCTAACCCCGGAAGCCTGGGACGAGGCCCTGCACCACGCCGGGTTCACCCGGGTCGAGCACATCCCCCCGCCAAGGCCCTTGATGGATCAGCACCCCAGCTTCACCGTGGGTGCCATGTCCGTTTTTTCGTAACCCCCAAACCAGAAACGGCGCCGCAGCGCCGCTTCTGGTTTGGGGCGAGAAACGGGTCAATCCGGAGCACCGCTCTCAACCTTCGGTCTTCCCACCCAGGCGTAGAAGCTCGGCAGTGCCAGGAGGGTGAAGAGCGTGCTGGTCACGAGTCCGCCCACCATGACGATGGCGAG
>JANXYT010000293.1 GCA_025355915.1 Holophagaceae bacterium | reverse complement strand
CCAACGAGGTCTACCTGCGGCACCGGTTCTATGCGGGCGCGGAAACCGGCGCCGGCGGCACGGCTTGGACCTACAACAACGGCAGCCCGGTCATCCTCAACCCCACGGGCTACGGGGCCACGGTCGATTACGCCACCCCCTTCAGCTACGATCCCATCGCCAAGGGTACCAAGCTGACCCAGCGCAAGGAATACACCCTGGGTGTGGACCACACCCTGCCCAGCGGCTGGACGGTGGGCCTGCACGGCAACTACCGCAGGCTCACCAACGTCATCGAGGATTCCGTCCTCACCGACAAGTTCGGCAGCTACTACGACTCCGGTCTGGCCTACAGCTTCAGTGCCGCTGGCACGCCCATTGGCTGGGCCGGCCAGGCCATCCTGTGGAATCCCGGCCCCGGCAACGTGTCCTGGACCGCCCGCACCGGCCAAGTCATCAACGGCGTGAACACCAGCCAGAACAGCGGACTACGCATCGGGGTCCCCGCCGGCCTCAATCTCTACAAGGACAAGGCGGGCAACACCTACCAGTCCGTGGACTTCACCGCCAGCAAGAAGACCGACCGCGACTACTTCAACTTCAGCTACGTCTGGTCCCGGCTCGAGGGCAACTACGAGGGCCTGATCAGCAGCTCCAACGGCCAGGCGGATGCCAACATCACCGCCTCCTTCGACTACTTCCCCTATGTGGGCAACGGCACCCTGCCTTTGGATCACACCAACCAGATCAAGCTGCAATGGTCCCACCGCTTCACGGTGGCCGCCAACGACCTGAACCTCGGCTGGAACTACAGCTACACCACCGGCACGCCCAAGAGCCTCTTCGATGACGGTTCCACGACCAACGGTGAGGCGCCGGGTTACGACACTGCCAATGTGGGCGCGGGCGGCCTTGTGCCGAACTCCAGCGGCACTGGTACTCACCAGTTCCTCGACATCGGCGGCTACGGCAACGCGACTCCCGCCAATGGCCAGCTCGGCCAGTACGGCCGCACGCCTGCCCTCCAGAATGTCGATTTCCACGCCGACTACCAGATCGGCCTGATGAAGAAGATCAAGGTCATCCCCTCCGTGGACATCTTCAACTTCTTCAACACCCGGCTCGCCACGAGCTCCAACATCCTGGCCACGACCGGCACCGGCTCGGTCAATGCGCTCTTCGGCCAGGAATCTGGCTGGCAGGTTGGACGGCGCTTCCGCTTCGGCGTGAAGGTGCAGTTCTAATTCAATCCGGTTTCCGGATTCGCACGCAGCACCACTGGAAGGGCCCCGCAAGGGGCCCTTCCTCTTGGCGGGCCCGGCTCGCCCGCGGTGTATGCTGGCTTCACTTGGCCCGACAGCGCTCAGGAACCTTCTGCCAAACCACCGCCCCTTCGCCCAGAACCCCCGGCCTGCGAGGCAGGATGCGCCCACCCACCTTCTTCCTCATCGGCGCCGCCAAGGCCGCCACGACCTCCCTCGCCTCGCTGCTGCAGGGCCACCCAGAGGCGGCCATCGTGCGCGGGAAGGAACCGCACTTCTTCTCCTACGACCACCACTACCGGCAGGGCTGGCCGCGCTACCTGGAGCTCTACGACCACTGCCGCGATGAGCGGGCCATCGGCGACGCCTCCACGTCCTACTCGCGGATCCGCTACCATCCCGCCGTCCTGGAGCGCATCCAGCGCCATGTCCCCGCCGCCAAGATCCTCTACATGGTCCGCCACCCGCTCCAGCGGATGGAGTCCGCCTACGTGGAGCACCTCTGCACCCCGGGCCGACCGGCCTTCGGCTCCTTCAGCGAGGCCCTGCAGCGGCAGCCCATGATCCTGGACTCCAGCCGCTACTGGGAGGTGTTCGACGCCTATCGCCAGCGCTTCGGAGAGGCGAACGTCAAGGTGGTCTGGTTCGAGGAGTACACCGCCGACACCCCGGCCGTGTTCCGGGAGGTCTGCCGCTTCCTGGGCATCGACGACACCGTGAGGCCGGACTTCACCCGCGAGGACACCAACCCCCGGGAGGATGCCGCAGCGCGGCTGGCCCAGCTGGGCCGCACGGCCCTGACCATCGACACCACCTGGGACCCCGCCCTCCGCCGCGCCGCCCTCGATCAGCTCCGCGCCGACAACCTCCAGCTCCTGGCACACTTCGGCAAACCCCGGGACCACTGGGGCGAGCTGTTCTGATACCGGTTCGCGTTCAATCGTTAAGGATTCACCACGGAGGCACGGAGGACACAGAGAGGCCCGTCCGAACGAGCTTCGCTTGGCCAGCGGTTGCGGGCGGACGGCCACGCGATCGCGCGGATCCCGCCCGCAACCGCCCAGGGGCCGCTTGCGGCCCCTGGGCGCGTCGCGCCCGCGAAGCTGGATGGGT
>JANXYT010000394.1 GCA_025355915.1 Holophagaceae bacterium | reverse complement strand
ATGACCCAATATACCCGGACACCTGCACCGGTCACTCAGTAGGCGCCCAGACTCTTGGCCAGGGCGTCGCGCTGCCCCTTGAATCCCTGTTCGTCACGGGCCTCCTTGAGGAGCGTCCTGGCCTGGTCCCGCTGCCCCAGTTTCAGCAGGGCCTGAGCGCGCATGAGCGCCACCCAGGCGCGCTGTTCGGGCAGCACGGCCTTGACGGGATACATCGCCAGGGCGCCCCGGGTGTCCCCATGCTGAAAGCGGAGATCTGCCACCAGGATGGCCAGGGGCTCGCGGGCTTCGCCTTTTTCCGGGGCACGGGTGAGCCAGCCTTCGGCCTCGGCGAGCCGCTGGGCCGGGGTTTCCGGACGGGCGATGGGACGCTGAAGGAGCCGAAGCACGGCCCTGATGCGTTCGGCCCCGGAGCGCGCCCGGCTGAGTGTTGCGCGCAAGGGAGTCCAGTGCTCCTGAGCGGCTTCGGCCCTCGCCCTCAGGAGGGCCTCATCCTGCGTATCTCCTTTGAGGGGCAGCAACCGCAGCACAGCCTGCGGCTGGGCCTCGGGTTGAACCTTGGCCAGGGCGGCGTTCCGCAGGCCCTTCCGTTCTGCCGCCGGTGCTTCCGGCAATAGGCGCGGCAGCACTTCCAGGAGACCCTGGCCCGCGAACAGCTCCGCCACCCGTATCCGGGCTTGGGCATCCAGGGCCGCGAAGGCTCCGCCTTTCATTCGGACGAGCAGTTCTCCGGTGAATCCCTTCTCCAAGCGCTGATCCACCCAGGCCCTCCAGGCCTCCGACCAGAGTTTCTTCACTTCTGGCTGTCCCTCACGGATCGCAGGATTCATGCGATCCACCAGATTGAGGGCATCTTCCCACAGGGTTTTCCCCACGAGCAGGCGCAGCTCCACGACCTGCGTGGCGCCTTTCGGCAGCCCCTTGCCCCCCTTCCGGACCTCAGCCAACAGCGATTCTGCACTGGGCATATCCTTGGCGTCCGGCAGACTGCCGTCCGTCAATAGACTGGCCAGAGCGAGCCGGGCATCGTCGGCCTGGGCTGATCGAGGGTGGTCCTGGATGAGCTTGCGGAGGATCTGAGCGGATTCCCTCGCATCACCAGATCGCCCCATCAGGCGGCCCCAGGCGAGCTCCACCCTGGGCGCCAGCTCACTCTGCGGGTACAGATTGTGGAAGTCCTTCCGGCTGCCCTGGGCCTGGTCCCGCTCACCCGCGGCACCCAGCACTTCGACGATGGCCGCCAGTCCCTTTTCGCTGGGCTTCTCCTTTCCCGCGAGCGGGCGCAGAGACTGCACGATGGGGAGCGCCTCCTGCGGGCGCCCCTGTTCCACCAGCGTCCAGATCAGCAGCTCCTGCGGCTTCCGCTTCCGCTCGGAGGGGATGTCCGAGGCCAGGGCCTGGTGCAGACGTCCTTCCGCCTCCTTGTACCGCCTCTGGGTCACCGCCTCTTCGGCGAGGATGGCCTGCGCTTCTCCCATGAACGGCGACTTCGGCCACTGCCGCTCCAGCTTCTTGAGGGCCACCGAGGCCGCCGAAAGATTGCCCAGCCGCGCTTCAAGCAGGCCCTGGACATACAGCACCAGTTCCCGCTCAGGCACCTTGCTGGACTTGAACGTGTGCCCCTTCAGGCGGGTGAGCGTGGCCTTGATGGCGGCGGGATCCTCCACTCCCAGGGCCGCCTTGGCCACATCGGAGACCTGGGCATCGGTCATGCGCGTGCCGGAGTCCTTCGGGGCTGACTTGTGCGCCTCGGGTTTCACAGGTGCAGGGGCCGCCACATGCTGAGCCGACAGGGGCAGCGTGACCAGGAGGAAGGACCATCCTGCGCACCGCCCCGCGAGGCTCATGCGAGCCACCGGGACAGGAGGTTCTTCTTCCCCTGTTCGAACTCCTCGTCGGAGAGGAGCCCCTTGCCCTTCAGCGAAGCCAGGCGCTCAAGGTCGGCGAGCGCATCAGACCTGCCAGGACCGCCCGTCGGGGCGAGCTGGTTGGCCAGAATCTCCATTCGGCCAAGGGTCGTCTCCAACCGCTCGGCTCGCTCGGTCAAGGACTTCACCTGCTCTTTCAACTCGTCCCTTTCATGGGTGAGGGTACGCCGCTCCATGAGGCGCCGGAGGGTGTTCCGGAACTGATCGATCTGCATGGGCTTGGTCACGAAATCGAAGGCCCCCAACTCCATCGCTTCGGTGGCCTCGCGCACACTCCCGAACCCCGTGAGCACCAGCACGGTGCAACTGGGGTTCCGGTTCAGGGCGCACTTCAGCACGTCCATGCCCGACTTGCCGGGCATGACCAGATCCGTGATGACCAGGTCGAAGGGGGGCTGCTCGGCCTTGAGTTTCCGCTCCGCCTCTTCCCCCGTGGAAGCCGTGACCACCTGGAAGCCTTCCGATGAAAGCAGGGTCGAGAGGGTTTCCCGGGGCATGGGGTCGTCGTCCACCAACAGGAGGCTGGGAGAAGGGAGATGGGGCGGCACGATGGGGCGGGTCAAAGGAGATCCTCAGTGATGACCTAACAATACCCTTTCGGTGGCCCATCGGGAGTTCTGGAGCCCTGGCCACGGCCGGAAGAATTTGCAGGAATTCAACAACCATTGTAAAAATGACCATAAGGTATTTATACGTGATTTTGGAGCGACAATGATGACACGCGCCCATTTCCTCCCCCTGCTGTTCGCGGCGACCATGCCGCTCGTCGCCCAGCTCAACCACTACCGGGCCAAGGTGGACCCCAATGTTCCAGCTTTCCGACCGGGAGCACCCGTCACGGAAATGGTGACGGCCGTTGGTTCCGATCCCCTTGCCCAGCTCTGCGACGAATGGGACACCGCCTTCCGAAGGTTCAATCCCTCTTCCCGGCTGAAATTCACGCCCTCGACCACCCCTCCCGCCGTGAAAGCCTTCGTGGAAGGCGAGGCCGCCCTGGCATTCCTGGCGAGGGAGATGACCCCGCCGGAAACGAAGGCATTTGAGGCCAAGCATGGTTACCCCCCATTGCGGATTCCCCTCTGTATCGATGCCACCATCGTGTTCGTCAGCCGCAGCAACCCCCTCAAGAAGATCTCCATGGGCGAACTGGACGCGATTTATGGCACCAAGCGCCTGGGGGGTGCCAAAGAGGATCTAAAGACCTGGGGTGATCTGGGACTCAAGGGGGACTGGAAGGAACGGGCCATCACGCCGTATAGCCGCGAGAAGGCGACGGCCATCTGCCAACTGTTCCGAGAGCAAGTCCTTTTGAAGGGTGAATGCAAGCCCACCATCGTGGAGCGTGCCGACGCCAACAGTGTGGCGGAGTCCGTCCTTACGGATCCTGGCGCCATTGGCTATGCGCCCATCGTGGCCTGGTATTCAAGCAACAAGGTGTTACCGGTGGTTCCCTACCAGGCGGAGGAAGCGGTGCCCCCGACCCAAGAAGCCGTCACTGCCGGAAAGTACCCTATGACCCGACTCAACTACCTTTACGTCAACCGTGCACCCGGCAAACCCCTTCCCACCCCGGTCAGGGAGTTCGCGGTCTTCGTCCTCTCCCGTGAAGGCCAGGAATGCGTGGCTGAATCGGGCCTTTTCCCCGCCCCGGTGGATCTTGTGAAAGCCGGGTTGAGGCGGCTGCAGTAGGAACATCTACCAGGAACCGAGGATGTGGGTTCTGAATCGCACGGTAAGGCCAGAGGCCTGGATCAGGCGGCTCCCCGCAGCCGGTAGACGAAGGCCAGCACCTGGGCCACCGCCTGGTAGAGATCGTGAGGGATGGGCTTGCCCAGCTCCACGGATCGGTAGAGGGCCCGGGCCAGTTCGGGGCGCTCCAGGGTGGGCACCCCAGTCTCCCGCGCCTTCGCCCGGATCTTGAGGGCCAGGTGGTCCAACCCCTTGGCAACACAGATGGGGGCGGCACTCTTTTCGTCGTACATCAGCGCCACCGCGACGTGGGTCGGGTTGGTCACCACCACCGTGGCCTTCGGCACCTCGGCCAGCATGCGGCGGCGGGCCGAGGCCTGCATGATGGACTTCTGCCTCTGTTTGATCTCCGGACTTCCGTCGGAATCCTTGACCTCGTCCTTCACCTCCTGTTTGGTCATGCGGATGCTCTTCTCCCAGGACATGCGCTGCCAGCCGAAATCCGTCAAAGCCAGCACCAGCATGGCCAGCATCACATTGCGGTAAAGGGCGAACACGGCGCTCTGGAAGAGGTCGAGGGCCTGGCCCAGCGGCAGTTTCAGCGTCGCCATCAGCAGGGGGACCCGGGGTTCCAGAACGGCATAGGCCACCCAGGCCAGCAGTGCGAACTTGGCCAGGCTCTTGAACAGATCCACCACCGCCCGGGTGGAGATGATCCGCTTGAAACCTTGGGCCGGATTGAGCTTGTCGAACTTCGGCTGGAGCGGTTTGGCGCTGAAGCTGAACCCCCGCTGGGCAAAGCCCGTGGCCAAGGCCAGCAGGAAATTGAGGGCGAGGAAGGGCAGCAGAAGGCGGCCGAGGATCATGAGGACATCGGCAAGCAGCGTGACCTGGCCTGCGTCCGCCAGGGCTCCAGGCTTGGCCATCTGAAGAAAATGGGCCAGCTGCTTGGTCATCAGTGCCAGGGTGGCCCCGCCCAACCCGAGGAACAGAAAGAAATTTCCCCACAGCAGGATGGCACCATCGAAATCCGAACTGCGCGGGACGGAGCCCTCGTCCCGCGCCTTTTGGCGCCGCTTCGGAGTGGCCTTTTCGGTGCGGCTGGGGTCCTGAGCCACGTTAGCCCCCGAGCAGTTTGAGCGAGAGTTTCGGGGCCCATTCCAGCAGGGGAGCCAGCCACGGCCCCAGCTCCCTCAGCACCAGGCCGAGGATCACCAGGCCCAGGGCGATTTTCAGTGGGAAGCTCAGCTGCAGCAGTTGAAGCTGCGGCATGAATTTTCCAGAAATGCCGAGGACCAGGTCGAGCAGGAACAGGATCGCCAGCACCGGGAAAGCCAATTGGAATCCCTTGGCCAACAGCTGCCCGATCACGGTGATGAGACCCATGACCTGCAGCGGTACCCCCTGCCCCATCGGGGCCACCCGGTAGCTGTCCACCAGTGCCAGGATCATCTGGTGATGCAGCCCTGTGATGAAGACCATGAGCGCCGCGACCTGCATCATCAGGGAGCCTGAGATCGACGTGGTCTGGGAAGTGGCGGGGTCGAGAAACTGCACGAAGGAGAACCCCATCTGGGTGTCCATCAGAGTGCCCGCGAAAGCCACGGCCTCGAGGATCCAAGCCACCACGGTACCGAGCAGCAGGCCGATCGCCAATTCGGAAGCCATCAGCCCTGCAAGCTCAGGCAGGCCCGAGGGCCCTGTCGGAGGAACGGGGATGACCGGCAGGATCACCGTGGCCAACAATGCCCCCAGCGCCGCGCGGACCTGCAGCGGCATCTGCTCGGAACCAAGGAGCGGGAAGGCCGCGAGGAGGCCGGTGATGCGGGTGAGCACCAGAACCCACAGCGCCGCCTTGGCGCCGGTGAAGGCCCAGATGGCAGGGTTTGAGAGGGTCGGCACCATGCCCGCCTCAGCCGATCTGCCGCACGACGGAATTGAACTCGGTGAACATGCGCGTGGTGAACCGGAGCATCACCTGCAGCATCCAAGGAAAGCTGATGGCCACCACCACCATCACCGCGATGACTTTCGGGACGAAGGCGATGGTCTGATCCTGGAGGCTGGTCACGACCTGAAACACCGAGATGATGAGGCCCACCACCAGCGACACGATCAGGGCCGGACCCGCCACCAGCAGCGCTGTCTTCAACGCATCCTTGCCGATTTGCGCAACGATCAGTTCATTCATGCACCACCCCCTTCCGGAAGTCCACCGATGGCCGATAGCTGATAGCTCATCCCGTGTACCCCCTCACCAGAGAGCCGATAATCAAGTACCAGCCGTCCACGAGCACGAACAGCAGCACCTTGAAAGGCAGCGAGATCACCACGGGCGGCAACATCATCATGCCCATGCTGAGCAGGATGCTGGCCACCACGATGTCCACCACCAAGAAGGGCAGAAAGATCATGAAGCCGATCTCGAAGGCGGTCTTCAGCTCGCTGATGAGGAAGGCCGGAAGCAGGCATTCCATGGGCACGTCGGCCTTGGTCCTGGGCGCCTGCACCTTGGCGATGCGCAGGAACAGGGCCAGATCCTTCTTCCGGGTATGGCGGAGCATGAACACCTTCATGGGTGCCGCCGTGCGGTCCAGGGCCTGGTCCGTGGTCAGTTCGTTGCGCTGCAGGGGTTGCAGCACGGTGGCGTTAATTTCGCGAGCCGTGGGCGCCATGATGAAAAAGGTGAGGACCAGAGACAGGCTGATGAGCACCTGGTTTGACGGCGTCTGCTGGGTGCCGAGCCCCTGGCGGACGAAGTGCATCACCACGATGATGCGAGTGAAGCTGGTGGCGGTCATGAGAATGGTCGGGGCGAGAGTCAGGATGGTCAGCAACAGCACGGCCTGCAGGCTGGAACTGAGCGCCGGGCCCGAGGGGGTCTTACCGAAATCCACGGTCAAGGAGGGCAGCGGCGCGGGCTGCTGGGCACAGAGACTCAGGCCCGCCAGCACGAGGAGGATTGCCGGAAGCCAGCGCAGCAGGCGGGTCATTGGCCACCTCCGCCGTGTTGACTGCCTCCACTCTGCTTGAGCAGCGCCTCCATCTCCCGCACCGGGACCGGGCGGCCCAGGTCCACCTGACGGGAGAGCGCTTCGTCGAAGGTCCCGGTCTCGCCGCGGTCACCAGGATCCAGCCGGGAGATCAGGTTGATGCCCTGGGGCGTCAGGGCGATGAGGTACCGCTCACCTTCCACATCGAGGATGGAGACAAAGCGGCGATCGCCCAGCGCGAGGGTCTCTTCCACCCGAAGCTTGCCGCCCCCACCACCGGGAATGCGGCCCCGGCCGTACTTCTTCAGGGCCCATAGGCTGGCACCTGCCAGCCCCAGCACCAGCACCAGGGATCCGAAGGCCCGCAGCCCCGAAGGAGCCGCTTCAGGGGCTTGGCTTTGCGTCGGTTTTCCGTCCTCCAGCGTCAAGGGAGCCTGCAGTTCCTTCTCGGAGGACGTGGGCGGCGGCGCGGGCCGCCCGGCTCCCTGGGCCCCAAGACCCAGGCCCACCAGCAATCCAAGGGACAGCACCATCCGTCTCAGCACGACAAACTCCCGACACAACCTGGGAGCAGGGCGAGATGGATGCCAGAGGCTCCACCGTTGCAGCAAACCGCCCTCGGGCGTAGGGTGGAACCCTTATCTTGCATATTTCCAGGAGCTGCCATGCCTTCCTACCAGCTCACCGTGAACGGCCGGGTCCGCACCGTGGACGCCGAGGCCGATACGCCCCTGCTTTGGGTCCTTAGGGACACCCTCGGGCTCACTGGCACCAAGTTCGGCTGCGGCCAAGGGGTCTGTGGCTCCTGCACGGTCCACCTCGATGGCCAGGCGGTGAAATCCTGCCAGACAAGTCTGAAAGAGGCCTCGGGGCATGCGGTCATCACGGTCGAGGGCCTGTCGAAGGACGGTTCCCACCCGGTGCAGCAGGCCTGGATCGCCGAGGACGTGGCCCAGTGCGGCTACTGCCAGCCGGGCATGATCATGACGGCTGCCGCCCTGCTCAAGCGCAAGGCCCATCCCACGGACGGGGACATCGACGAGGCTTTCGCCGATCATGTCTGCCGCTGTGGGACCTATCCCCGCATTCGCCAGGCCGTGAAGCGCGCCGCGGGAGGTGTGAAATGACCAGCCGCCGCGACTTCCTCAAAGTGACCGGGGCAACGGGTGCGGGCCTCGTGTTCGGACTCAACCTGGAAGCCAAGCCCAGGCCCGGTGAGACCGCCAAGGTCACCTTCCGGCCCAACGCGTTTCTCGCTGTGCGGCCGGATGGCATCGTCCAGATCACCGTCCCCAAGACCGAAATGGGGCAGGGCGTGCGTACCGCCCTGCCCCTGGCCGTGGCCGAAGAGCTGGATCTGGACTGGTCGAAGATCGAGGTCGTCACCGCCCAGCCCGGCCCGGATTTCAAGGGCATGCAGACCGGCGGCAGCACCAGCGTGAGTGGCACCTGGACGCCTCTGAGAAAGGCCGCCGCCACCGCCCGCGAGATGCTGAAGGCCGCCGCCGCGGCCCAGTGGAAGGTCGGCGCGGACCAGTGCCGCACGGAGAACGGCTTCGTGGTGGGGCCCGGCGGGAAGCTGCTCGGCTACGGCGACCTGGCAGATGCCGCCGCCAAGCTGCCCGTGCCCAAGGATCCGACCCTGAAGAAGCCCGCCGAGTACCGCCTGCTGGGCAAACGGATGCCCCGCTTCGATGGCCCGGCCATCGTCACAGGCAAGGCCGTCTTCGGCCTCGATGTGCGTCGTCCCGGCCAGCGCTTCGCGGCCGTCCTGCGCTGCCCGGTACCCGGCGGCCAGCCCAAGGCCTGGGATGACACCAAGGCCAAGGGTGTGCGCGGCGTGAAGGCCGTGGTAAAGGTGCCCACCGGCCTCGCTGTCGTGGCAGACAGCACCTGGGCCGCCTTCAAGGGCCGCGAGGCCCTGGCCACTGCCACTTCCTGGGACGAAGGCTCGGCGAAGGCATTCAACTCCGCCGCCCTGGAGGCCAAGATGCGCGCCGCCCTCACGGGCCCCGCCGACGAGGCCCGCAAGCAGGGAGATGTCGAGAAGGCCTT
>JANXYT010000172.1 GCA_025355915.1 Holophagaceae bacterium | reverse complement strand
CCTCGGGCACCAAGGGCAAGCGCTTCGCCCTGCCCAACGCCCGCATCATGATCCACCAGCCCAGCGGCGGCGCCCAGGGCCAGGCGACGGAGATCGAGATCACCTACAAGGAAATCCAGCGCTTGAAGGAGAACCTCGCCGCCACTTTCGCCAAGCACACGGGCCAGCCCCTGAAGAAGGTCATGAAGGACATGGACCGTGATTACTTCATGAGCGCCGAAGAAGCCCTGGATTACGGCATTGTGGACAAAGTCCTCTCTGAGCGACCCGCCTAGATGAGCGCGAGCCTCTCTACCGTCCCTGGTTTCGAGCACCTGTCCCGCATCCCCCTCTACGTGCCCGGCAAGCCCATCCAGGAAGTCCAGCGCGAGCTTGGGCTCACCCGGATCGTCAAGCTGGCTTCCAACGAGAATCCGTGGGGTCCCACGGAAGCCGTGAAGGCCCGGGTGGCCTCGGTCATTTCGGGTTCAGAGTTCGAGGGGCTGGGCCTCTACCCGGTCAGCGACGGCTACTACCTCCGCAAGCGCATCGCGGATCGGAAGGGCCTGACGGTGGATCGCGTGGTCCTGGGCAATGGCAGCAGCGAGATCCTGGAGATGGTGGCCAAGGCCGCCTTCCTGGATGGCGGCAGCGCCGTCATCCCCAAGCACAGCTTCGCCATCTACGGCATCGCCACCCAGACTGCCGGTGGCCGCGTCATCGAATCCGGGGCTTCGGCCACGGAACTCGATGTCGACGACCTCCTGCGTTCGGTGGTCCCGGATACCCGCCTCGTCTACCTCGGGCATCCCAACAATCCCACGGGCATCCGCCTGGAGCGCGCCGCCCTCGAGCGGCTGGTGGGTGAACTGCGCGGTGACATCGTGCTGGTGGTGGACCAGGCTTACGCCGAGTACGAGGATCCCGCTGGTTACCCGGACGCCGCCGCCTATCTGGACGAGCGCCCGAACCTGCTGGTGCTCCACACCTTCTCCAAGATCCACGCTTTGGCCGCCATGCGCATTGGATATGGGCTTGGTTCTAAGGAGCTCATGGGCTTCCTCGAGCGCGTCCGCAGCCCCTTCAACACCAACCACCTGGCCCAGGCCGCAGCGGAAGTCGCCGTGCAGGATCTGGCCTTCGAAGCCTTCTCGCGTCAGAAGAACCTCGAAGCCCGCGCCGCCTTCGTCATCGAGGCCGCCCAGCACCGCTGCCAGCTCTCGGGCACGAGCGGCAACTTCGTGCTATTGGAAAGCGCCTTCCTCGCCGCAGAGCTGTTCAAGGAGCTACTCCAGCGCGGCGTCATCGTGCGCCCCATGCAGGGCTACGGCCTGCCCAACCACATCCGCGTGACCTTCGGAAAGCCCGATGAAATGCAAGCCTTCTGGAGCGCCGCCGGCCCCCTGCTTGACGGCGGCTGCTGATTGATGCCGGTCCCAGACGAGATTGAGCGGCTACGCGCCCTGCTCGCGCAGGGCGCGACGGCGGCCTGCCGCGAAGGTCTGGAACGCCTGCGCGCCCGATACAAGACAGGGCCCGGAGCCTTCGATTGCGCCTCCATCGCAGAGCTCAAGACGCTCGCTGCGGAGTTGGAGAGCGTTCCAAAGCTGGAATCGGCCCTCAAGGCGACCTTCGGCTACAGCGCCTTCCGTCCGGGCCAGCGGGCCATCATCGAGGCCGTGCTGGCGGGCCGCGATGTGGTGGGCATCATGCCGACGGGCGCGGGGAAATCGCTCACCTACCAGCTGCCTGCGCGGCTGATGGGCGGTGTGACCCTGGTGGTGTCGCCCCTCATCGCCCTCATGAAGGACCAGGTGGATGCCCTCACGGAGGCTGGGCTCCGGGCCACCTACCTCAACTCCAGCCTGAACGCCGAGGCCCGCCGCGACCGCATCCGCGCCCTCATGAATGGTGAAGTGGAGCTGGTCTACGCTGCACCTGAAGGCCTTGAACTCTACCTGGCCGACCTGCTGCGCGACGTGGACCTGCGCCTGATCGCCGTGGACGAGGCCCACTGCATCAGCCACTGGGGCCATGATTTCCGCCCCGCCTACCGCACCCTGGCGGGCCTCAAGCGGCGGTTCCCCAGCGTGCCGGTACTCGCCCTCACCGCCACCGCCACGCCCGAAGTGCGCCGCGACATCGCGGACCAGTTGGAGATGCGGAATCCCCTGGAGGTGCAGGGGTCCTTTTTCCGGCCCAACCTGCGCATCAGCGCCTACCGGAAGGGGGCCGAGGGTCAGCCGCCGGTGCGCGAAGCCCTGCTGCGCCTCGTCCTGGCCCGGCGCGGCGAAAGCGGCATCATCTACTGCCTGTCCCGGAAGGCCGTGGAGGCCACGGCGGCCTTCCTCACGGGGGAAGGGCTGCGCGCCGCGGCCTACCACGCCGGCATGGACACCGCCGCCCGTTCCGCCGCCCAGGAGGCCTTCCAGCGCGACGATGTGGACGTCATCGTAGCCACCGTCGCCTTCGGCATGGGCATCGACAAGAGCAACATCCGCTACGTCATCCACCGCGACATGCCCAAGAGCGTGGAGGGTTGGTACCAGGAGATCGGCCGCGCCGGCCGGGACGGCGCGGATGCCGACTGCGTGATGTTCTACGGCTGGGGCGATGTGCTCAGTTACGATCGGTTCACGGATGGCCTGGACGCGTCGCTGGCCCAGGCCCAGCAGCGGCAGACCCGCGACTTCTTCCGGCTTGCGGAATCCCCGCGCTGCCGCCACCAGGCTCTGCTGGCCCATTTCGGTGAACGCATGGAGACCTGTGGGACCTCCTGCGACGTGTGCACCGGATCTGATCTGCTCAAGGCCGCGCCCTCGCCCGGGAAGGCCAAGCGCGGCTCGCCTCGGGGGTCCAGGCCTTCCCTGGTGGAAGGGCCGGCGGAGGGCGAGGAGCTCCTCTACCGCGAACTGAAGGCGCTGCGAAAGCGCCTGGCCGACGAGAAGAGCGTGCCTGCCTACGTCATATTCAGCGATGCCACCCTCCAGCAGATGGCCCGGTTCCAACCTGCCACCGAGGCCGAATTTCTGGCCCTCAGCGGAGTGGGTCCGAAGAAGCTTCAGCAGTACGGAGAAGCCTTCCTCCACCTGCTGGGCCAGCGGGGGCGCTGAGATCCGTTTTCAGGACCGGGACATCTGTCACAACCTGGAACGTCCCTGATTGATATCAATGGAGTTGAGCCGGAAAGCATTCCGTTTCGGCCTTGCAGAGGCAGGTGGGGGAATTTAGGGTAATCAAAGGGATTTCACACTTGGGTTTCTTCTTTTGGTTGCCCCTTAGGTTTTGGAGGTAGGGATATGAGTTTGGGAGAACGCGTCAGAGACCTGACCCGGCTGGCTTTCCAGCTGGGCAACAACTGGATGACCCTGGCCGGCGCGGCCCTGACCACCAGCTCGGCCTTCGTGCTCGTCTGGTTCTGGTTCATGGAACTCACCAGTCCCAGGGCGGTTCATCCCTACGTGGGCATCCTGCTCTTCCTCATCCTGCCCGCCCTCTTCCTGGTTGGCCTGGCGTTGATTCCCCTCGGCATCCTCCGTCTGCGCCGTCAGCGCCGGCTGGCCGGTAAAGCTCCCGAGGCTTTGCATGCCGTGGATTTCAAGCAGCCTGCGGTCCGCCGCCTGCTGAGCGTGGTCGGCATCGCCACCTTCATCAACATCTCCATCATGGGAACGGCGGGTCTCAAGGGCGTCGAATACATGGACTCCAACCAGTTCTGCGGCCTCACCTGCCACACCGTGATGAGCCCTGAATACACCGCCTTCCTCGATTCGCCGCACTCCCGCGTGGGCTGCGCCCAGTGTCACATTGGACATGGAGCCCCTGCCCTCGTCCGGGCCAAGATTTCAGGCACCCGGCAGCTCTTTGCGGTGGCCTTCGGTACCTATTCCCGGCCCATCCCCAGCCCCGTCGAGCATCTGCGCCCGGCCCGCGAAACCTGCGAGCAGTGCCACTGGCCGCAGAAGTTCACCAACGACAAGCTGATCGTCCGCACCAAGTTCGCCGAGGATGAAGCAAACACCCCCTCCACCAGCATCCTCTTGCTGAAGATCGGAGGCCATACCCCCAACGGCACCACGGGGATCCATGGCCGTCACCTGGACGCCATGGAGCGCATCAGCTACGTGACCACCGATGCCCGCCGCCAGGAGATCCCCAAGGTCATCTACCGCGAAGAGAGCGGCAAGCTGATCGAATACGTGACCGAGGAATTCAAGAGCCTCCCCAAAGAGAAACTCGACAAGGCCACCACGCGCAAGATGGATTGCATCGACTGCCACAACCGGCCCACCCATGCCTTCCAGTTGCCGGATCGGGCGTTGGATAAGGCTCTCGCCGAAAAGCGCATGAGCACCGACCTCCCCTTCCTCAAGAAAAAGGCCCTGGAACTGCTGAAAGTCGAATATGCCGATCAAAAGGTCGCGGCCGCCAAGATCCCTGTGGCCCTCGCGGAGTACTACCGCACGACCTACCCCGAGATCTACAAGCAGAAGCGGGCGCAGGTGGACACCGCCGGCGAGGTGGTGAAAGCCATCTACCTGCGCAACGTGTTCCCCGAGATGAAGCTCACCTGGGGCACCCACCCGAACAACATCGGCCACGAAGAAGCCGTGGGCTGCTTCCGTTGCCATGACGGCAGCCACACGTCCGCGGACGGCCGCACCATCAAAGGCGACTGCGACACCTGCCACACGATCCTGGCCCAGGACGAGAAGGATCCGAAGATCCTCAAGGACTTCGGCATGAAGTGATGGAATGGGTCGGCACGGCGCACCAGAATGGTGAAATGACCGCCTCCACCCTTCCTCTGATCGCGATTGATGGCCCGTCGGGCGTGGGGAAGTCCACCACGGCCCGGCGGGTCGCCGCGCGTCTGGGCTGGCAGTACCTCGATACGGGCGCCATGTACCGTGCGGCCGCGCTGGCCATTCGCCGGGCCGGCATCACCCTGGAAGACCGCCCGGCCCTTGAACGATTGCTGTCCACCCTCGACCTGGCTCAGAAAGATGGGCGGATGTTCCTGGCGGGGGAGGACATCAGCGAAGCTATCCGCAGCCAGGAGGTCACCCGCCAGGTGACGCCCGTGAGCGCGGATGCCCGGGTGCGGGAGGTGCTGGTGGACAGGCAGCGCCGCATCGGAGCCAGCGGGCGCTGGGTGGTGGACGGCCGCGACATCGGCACCGTGGTGTTCACCCAGGCCTGCTGCAAGACCTTCCTCACCGCCAGCCCCGAGGCCCGGGCCCGCCGCCGCTTCCTGGAACTCATGACCATGGGGCAGTCACCCGTCTTCGAGGACGTGCTCGCCGATCTTCAGCGCCGCGACGAGGCCGACAGCACCCGCGCTGTCGCCCCTCTACGCCCCGCCAAAGACGCCGTGACGCTGGATTCCAGCGACATGAGCCTCGATCAGGTGGTGGATGGGATCGTGGCGAGGCATCAGGCCCATTCCTGACGCCCTTCCTACCTCAGAAAACAGGCGCCAACTGGCACCCGTTGTCCGAGCCATGCGAAATGTTCGTCAGTATCCCTCTCCCTCGGTCGCCGCCTTCACCTTCCCCCGGTGGAAGCGGAAGAGGAAAGCAACATAACCGATGGCGATGGGGAAGCCGATCAGCCACCACACCAGGCCCGTGCGGAGACCGTGGCCACCCACGCTGGCGTTGACCGCCGTCAAATCAAACTGCGGTCCCAGGGTGGACTTCAGCATCACGGGGTAGACACAGGCGGCACTGGCGGCCAGCAGACCGAGGATGAAGGCCCCCGAGCCCAGGAACGCCAGCAGGAAGCGCTCCCGCTGGAGCCCCGTGAACACCAGCCCCAGTCCCGCAAGGAAGATGATCACGGCCAGCCAGCCCAGGGGAGCCTGGCGCAGACGCTGGAGGATGCCCGGGTTCACCAGGAACGTGGCGAAACTGGCCAGGATCCAGAGCACCAGCACCAGGAGCCAAAGCCTCGTGGCCAGCCCCTTGGCCCGTTCATGCACGGCCGAGCCCGTCTTCCAGGCCAGGAACAGGGCGCCATGGGCGGTGACCGTCGCCAGGGCGAACACCCCGATGAGCACGGTGTACCAATCCAGGATCCCGGGCTGCGCGCCGGAGCGGAAGTTGGTCCAGAGGGCCATCTCGAAGTAGCCGCTCCCATCGAGCGGCACACCGCGCAGCACGTTGCCCAGCGCCGCGCCGAGGAGCACCGGCAGCAGGACGCTGGAGATGGCGAAGGTGCCGTCCCAGAAGTGGCGCCAGAGGCCATCCTGCACGTGGGAGCGGAACTCGATGGAGATGCCGCGCAGCATCAGGCACCAGACCACCAGCCACAGGGCCAGGTAGAACCCGGAGAAACCCGCCGCCAGTACCTTGGGGAAGGCCAGGAACAGCGATCCGCCCCCCGCCAGCAGCCACACCTCGTTGCCATCCCAGAACGGGCCGATGGCACCCAGCACTTCCCGACGCTCCTCGTTCGTCTTCGCGACCACGAGATGCAGGATCCCCGCGCCGAAATCAAAGCCGTCCATGACCACGTAGATCGCGACCATAACGGCGACCAGCCAGAACCAAAGCTCATGCATGGGAGCCTCCTAAGCTATCTTTGCGTGGGAGACGGGGCCGTGGGCGATTTCCCGGCCGATCAGGAAGAGCCACAGGACGCTCAGCACCACGAAGATCCCGGCAAAACCGAGGGTGGTGAAGGCCGTGTGGCCCGCATGCACGGTGGGGGAACCTCCCTGCACGGTGCGGAACAGGCCGTAGATGAGCCAGGGCTGGCGCCCGAATTCCGCCACCGCCCATCCCGCGGTGGTGGCGATGTACGGAAATGGGACGACCAGCATCAGCACCCAGAGCATGGGCCGGTTTCCGTCCAGCCGGCCGCGCCAGAGCAGCAGCGTGGCCAATCCCATGAGATC
>JANXYT010000161.1 GCA_025355915.1 Holophagaceae bacterium | reverse complement strand
CGAACCGGGGCGTCTGCAGGACCCTGAATCGACTGGTTTCCCTCGCCCAGGGTGAGTATTTGGCCTTTCTGGCCAGCGATGATGAGCTGGTGCCTGGAGGCCTTGGCCTGCGCATGAAGGCCCTTCAAGAGCACCCATCCTGGCTGGCAGTCATCGGCGATGCCGAGATGATCGACGGAGAAGGGCGCCAGCTATGCAAGAGTGCGCTGGTGGAAGAGTACAGGGCCGACAAGCACGCGTTGCTGGATTCCAGAACTCGTTGCCTTGAGCTTCTGCTCCATTGGTGCGTTCCCGGCCCGGTCTTCATGGCCCGGCGGGCTGCCTTCGATCCTGATCAGGGCGTGGGGCCCTACGACGAAGGGTTCGTCTTTGAGGATCGGGACTACTACGCCCGCCTGCTTTCCCGGCGCGCACTGGGCTTCGTGGATGCTGTCGTGGCCCGGTACCGCGTCCATGGACGGAACATGTGCCGAGGGGAGGCGGAACACTACGGGATGTCCGAACAATTCCTCCAGATGGAGATCCGCAACCGGTCGCGGTTCCATGGATTGGAGGGCATGGCCGTCGCGATGAACATCGCCAACCTCGAGAGCCGGAGGCCCGGAGCGACCCGATTCCAGAAAATCCGGGGAAGCCTCTCCCGGAGGTTCATGCGGTGGTTGCGGCGATGGAACAGCGCCCGGGTCGGGCCGAAGGAATCTTGATTCGCTTCCTGGATCAAGACCATGCAGGCGTTTCCCCGAAGGACTACCGCCAGAGCTTTCCGGCGGTCCGCTTGGATCGGCCCACCTGTCCCGCTTTGAAATCCCGAAAGGCCTTCCACTCGAGGTTGATGCGGTCGAAGCGGAGCCGGAACAGCAGTTTCTGGATCTGATAGCGGAAGAACAAGCGCTCCTGGCCTTTCAGCTGGTCCGGGAAATACCGTTGGACGAAGCGCCACCGGTTCCGGCGGGAGTAGTACTCCATCAGCCAGCTCCGGTGTCCGGTGGAGAGGGACTGGTGGTGATCGATCGCCACTGCCTGGTTGAAGCCCAGAGCATGGCCCTTGCGCTGGATCTCGATGGAGAAGGCCGGGTCCTCGTAGTAGAGGAAGTAGTCTTCGGGAATCCAACCCACTTCCGCGCCCAGGTCGGTGCGGAAGAACAAGGCACAACCGCTGATGAAGCAGCCTGGGGTGTCGAGATCCCCGGGTTCCGTGGCGAAGCGGATGGAAAAGTCCTTCCAACGGAGCAGACCGCCGAAGTAGCAGGGACAGAATTCAGAATGGATCCGCACCCCCCACAGCCCCACGTGAGGATGGGCTAGGGCCTTGGCGACGAGGTCGCGAGAGGAACCCTGGGTCAGCAGGATGTCGTTGTTCAGGATCCAGGCCCACGGCACGCCAGCGCGGTGGAGGATGCGCAGTCCGACATTGTTCCCGGCCGCATAGCCCAGGTTGTCCATGTTGCGGACCACGCCGATGGTGCCTGGGGGGGTCAAGGGATCGCCTTCCCGGAGATCGAGCCAGGGGAAGGGCGCTTGAGACAATTCGGCCGCCAGCTCCTGGGCCGTCGCAGCCGCGTCATTCTCGATCCAAAGGATGCGGGTGCCAGGGCCCTCCGCTGCCAGGAGGCTCTGGATGCAGGCGATGGTTTCCTTGGGGTGATGGTAGTTCAGGACCACAATCCCAACCTCTGCCGTGCCAGGAAGGACCGCGCTGTCTGGAGCTACGGGTGGGTAGGTGGTCATGTTCAGGAGTATGCCACGCCCGCGTGAATCCTTGGCGAGAGGGCCTGTGGACCTCACCCAATCCGCAGCCTAATGCCTGCCCGCCCACCGATGGCCCAGCTCCACAAACCAGCGGAAGGAATTGGCCTGCCTGCCTTCAACCTGATCAGAAGCGCTCTGTCTCTGCCAGGAGGTACCAAAAGTGAGTGTGGTCGCAGGCCCAATGTTCCAGGAGGCATTCTCCTGTAGGCCGAAAAACCGGTCTTTCGCAGGTGTTGCGCCAGGGTGGGCCGCCTGCCAATCGCTCAGGTTGTCGCGAAAGGGGCGATGCCCGTAGTGGGCCCAGCTGCTCAGGGTGAAACGGGGGCTCGGGTCGACATCCAGGCGGAGGGTGACGGTCTGGGCCTCGCCTCCGATCGCGTTGCCCAGGGGATCGCCATGGGAATAGAAACCGGTCACATAGGTATCGGTGACGAAGGCCTTGATCCAGGGCGAGAGCCCGTTGGTGATATCCGAATACTCCAGGCCAAGGCGAACCCCTGGCCAGGCGATGAGGACACCCGCCGTGTCATTGGCGACCACCAGATCGGGCAGGGATTTTCTTTCCCGGTTGTTCCAGAAGTCATTCACGTGACGTTTGAGTAGGTCCCGGCCGTCCGTCTCGAGGTCTTTTCCCAGGTAATAGATGGGCTTGCGGAGGAAGACGCCGATGGGCCACCAGGTGTTCTTCGTGCCACGGCTGATGTAGGCATGTACGGTTTGAGCGCCAAGTGGCTGTTCCAGGAAGCGGAGCCTTAGGCGGCCACCCAGATCGAAGTTGGAGGCACTTCGGGCGTTGTTCTTGTAGGTGGCTTCAGGATGGTTCGGATCGGAGAAATCGACGTCCTGTTCCGCCAATTGATCCTTCAAACCGAACATGGCCGTGAGGTAGTCCCCAAGGTTGTAGCCCGCGGTCATCTTTTTCCCCTGACGGGTGCCGCCCCAGAGGTTCGTGTAGTTGACGTAGAACTCCATCACATCAGCAAACCTGGCCTGTATCCGGTACCCGTTGAATAACGGCGAGCTAGGGTCGTTCTGAAGGATGGTCTTCCGGTAGGAGAGGTCCTGAATGGAATCGCTGAGGACCCGGTCGCTTTCCAGACGACCCATGAAGGCCTGGAAACCCCAGGTGCCGAAGTGGGCATTTCCGATCTGGAGGTGGGTCATGGGAGATTCGACCCGGAGGCGCGGGAACGGGCGGGCAGCTTCTCCGAGAAGGTAGCCGCCATTGAGGCCGTATCCCCAGACCAGCGGCTCCTGTTCCAGGCCGGTGACCCAGCCACCACTGCTTGTGTGGGTGAGGTGGCCTCGGAAAAGGGTCAGGTAGGACTGCCCTTGGGGATCCCGGACAGCCATGACCTGGGCGGCCATGTCCCAGTTTTTCGCATGAACGCCGCCTTCCAGATAGAGGCCCACGCCTTTCACGCCGTTCCCCAGACCGAGCGAATTGACGAAAGTCCCGAGTTTCCCGTGGCTATCCGCTGCCCAGGTGCCCACACCGTACCAAGGGCCTTCTGCTCCAAACCCTGTGCCGAGCGGCCTATTCTCAGGCCATGATTCTGGCATCTGCGCGAACAGTGGAAGGCTGAGCGCGAGAAATACGATATAGGCAAGCCTCAAGATTCACCTGTCTTCGTGCTGGGTTCTGAAGTTTGGGGAAACGAAGAACCCAGCGCCATGCCAAGTCACTTGTCTGCCAAAAGGGAGAAGCCAAGTGGCGGGTGGGGGCCTACATAAAAGAGAAAACAGAGCAGCCTGCACTAGCGCAATGGTAACACTGTTAGATGTCCGGATTTCGTCCGCTCGGGGCAGGATCGAATTTGGAATGAGAGTCGCTGAATGCGTTCGATCACACAGTACACTTGCTTCCATGCTCTTCGATTCTCCCTCCAGTTTTGGCCGCGCGTTCCGCATCGTCACTTTTGGCGAAAGCCACGGGTCTGCCGTGGGTGTGGTGATGGACGGGGTGAAGCCTGGGCTGCCCTTCGATCTGGAAGCGATCCAGCGGGAGATGGACCGGCGGCGCCCCGGGCAGTCGGATCTGGTGACTCCGCGCAGCGAGGCGGACCGGGTGCAGGTGCTGAGCGGGGTCTTCGAGGGGAAGACCACCGGCCATCCCATCGCCATGGTGGTGTTCAACGAGAACCAGAAGAGCGGCGACTACAAGGCCATCTCGGAATTATTTCGCCCCGGTCACGCAGACCTGACCTACGACCGCAAGTATGGCATCCGCGATCCCCGCGGGGGCGGGCGCAGCAGCGGGCGGGAGACCCTGGCCCGGGTGGCCGCGGGCGCCTGGGCCAAGCAACAGCTGGCGACCCTGGGCGTGACGGTGCGCGGCTTCAACCGGGAGATTGCGGGGATCGCAGGAGCGACCGTGGACTGGGCCTTCGTGGAGAAGAATCCCCTGCGCGTCGCGGATCCCGGACTTTTCGAGGCTCAGAAGGCCGCCGTGGAGGCGGCGCGGGCCGATGGCGATAGCGTCGGCGGCGTCTGCGAAGTGTGGATCGAGGGACTGCCCGTGGGTCTTGGGGATCCGGCTTTCGGCAAGTTGGACGGCCTCCTGGCCCTGGCCTGCATGTCCATCGGAGCGGTAAAGGGTGTGGAACTGGGCGCGGGATTCGAGAGCGCCCGGCGGCGCGGCAGCCAGAACAACGATCCGCTGGGTCCCGAAGGCCCAAGGAAGAACGACGCGGGTGGCACCCTGGGCGGCATCAGCACGGGGGCGCCGGTGGTGGTCCGGCTGGCGGTGAAACCCACCAGTTCGATCTCGAAGACTCAGCAGACCATCGATCGGGAGGGCCGTCCGGCGGACATCTCGACCCAGGGTCGCCACGATCCGTGCATCGCGCCGCGCATCGTGCCCGTGGCCGAGGCCATGTGCGCCTTGGTGATCTACGATGCCTGGCTCACCCAGCAATCGCTTCGGGAGGGAGCGGTACCGGCACTCGCCGAATGGGATTGGGTGGCGGTGGAGGCCCTGATCGCCTCGAAAACAAACGCTAGATTGTGATGACGACCACTTTCGGGATGGCATGACGAAGCGATGACCGAGTCGGGCCGTGACCAACCAATCATGAGAATCGATATGGAACCCGTCCTCATCAGCTTTCACGCGCCCGTTCACGACCTGGATCAGGTCGCGCAGCATGTGGTGCGGGATGGCCTGCCGGCTCACCTGCGCGACTGGCAACGGCGATCCGGCGCCCGTGAACTGGTCTACCTGGCCACCTGCCAGCGGGTGCTCTGGATGGTGTGGGGGGGGGAGGCGGATGCCATTGATCCCGGACCCGGTGTCCGCCGCTATGAAGGCGAAGAAGCCTGGACCCACCTGCTGGCCATGTCCGCCGGCCTGGAATCCGCCAACCTCGGGGACCGGGAAATTCCGGGGCAATTGAAGGATGCCCTGGTGCAGGCCCGCCAGGTGGGCGTCGCTGGCGACGAGGCGCAGATGGCCGTCGAAGACGTGATTCGCGAAGGCCAGAGGCTCCGCGCTCGGCTGGGCCTCGCCGATGGCAACGTCAGCGTCGCGACGGTGGCTCTCAGGCACCTGTCCGAAGGGTTGCCGCAGGGATCTTCCGTGGCCCTGGTGGGCGTAGGACCCATGACCCAGTACCTGGCGGAGCGCCTCCCCGAGCGGGGATTCAAGGTCGCTGTGGCCAATCGCACCCGGACCCGGGCCCACGAATTGGCCGACCCCCTGGGACTCGCGGTCGTGGATCTGGTCCGGCTCCAGCACGATCCCGAGGGTTTCGATGCCATCGTGAGCGCCACGGCGGCCCCG
>JANXYT010000105.1 GCA_025355915.1 Holophagaceae bacterium | reverse complement strand
GGCAGGTTGAGGCCGGCGCCCATGCCGCCCATCTGCTTCTTCATGATCTCGTCGGTCTTGGTGGCGGCATCCCGGAACGCCGCCATCAGCAGATCCTCGAGCATGGAGGGATCCTCAGGATCCATGGCGTCCTTGGCGATGGAGATGCCCATCAGTTCCTTGGAGCCGTTGAGGGTGACCTTCACCAGCTCGCCGCCGGCTGTGCCATCCACGCGCAGGTTCGCCTGGGTCTCCGCCAGCTTGGCCTGCATCTGCTGGGCCTGTTTCATCAGAAAGCGCATGTCCATGTCAATCTCCGGAAGGTGGTAGGGGAGCTGGTTTTTGGCAGCGGAGCCGGTGGGCCAGCCGCAGCATCAGAAAATATCCCACGGGAATGGCCACGGCGCTCAGCACGAAGCCGCCCAGCAGATACGGAGCCAGGATGGGCTTGAGCATGGCGGCGGCGGCATCGAAGCCTTCGCGGGTGGCGAAGCTGTGCCAGCCGAAGCTCTTCCAATCCACGCCGCTGAGATCCAGATGCAGGCCTCGGCCCAGCAGCACATTGCCGAAGAAGGCCGAAGCGGTGGCAATGGGTACCATGGTCCAGGGGTTGTTCGTGAAGGCGCCCAGGAAGGTCAGGGGACGGTGGAGCTTCTTCGCCAGGGCGCACGCGATCAGCACAAGACCCGTATGGGTTCCCAGCAGCGGATTCCAGGCGATGCAGAGCCCCAGGGCAAAGCTCCAGGCGAGGTGGTGGGGTTCCAGACCGGGATCGGCCAGGAACCGCTTGGTGCGGGCCCAGATGTGGGTCTTGTCCTGGTGGGTCATGGTCATCCGAAATGATCAAAGCTGAGGTCGGGCAGGGGGCGGAAAGAGTTTCCATCATAGGCCAGCAACGGAGCCTTCCCCCGGGGCAAGGCCTCCCCGACGGGGATCAGGGGTAGACCCAGCCGGGCTTCCAGTTCGACCTGGGGCAGCGAACTGCCGAAGCAGCGGGCATAGTCCTCACCGCCCCGGAGGGCATCCTCCTCCAGTGCCGGATCGACCAGGATGCTGAGGTGAGAAGCCTCGGCCAGGCTCCGCAGGTCGCGGCTGAGGCCATCCGACAGATCCAGGCAGGCATGGACTTCCGGGATCGCGGCCAACCGCAGGCCTAGGCCCAGCCTCGGTCGGGGGGCCAGATGGGCCGCTAGATCTGGATCGATCCGGGCGGGATCCCAGCGCTGCCCCACCTGGAGTTTCCGCAGGCCCCGCAGACTGGCCCCGGGGCGCTGGTCCACGAAGATCCGATCGCCGGGTCGCAAGCCGTCCCGCCGCAGCCACCGGGTCGCGAAGCCAAACGCGGTGAGACCCAGACCCAGACCCGAGGGGCGCCCCACGGTGTCACCTCCCAGAACCTCGACCTCAGCCTCGCGGGAGGCCGCCGCGAGGCCTTCCAGGAACGTGTCAAGCCAAGGGTCGTGGATCTCTGGACCCAGGGCCAGGGTGAGGGTGAACCCGAAGGGCCGTGCGCCGGACGCGTCGAGATCCGACAGGTTTACCGCGAGCAGCTTGCGGGCCAGTAGATCAGGTGGGTGCCAGTCGAGCCGGAAGTGCTGGCCCGACTCCATGAGATCGGTAGTCACCAGCAGCGTCTGGCCCGGGGGCGTGGAAGGCAGGGCCCCGCAGTCGTCCAGCAGGCGGCCCCCGCCGGGGAGCAGCTCCCGGATCCGGGCAAGAATTCCCGTCTCCCTCAGGGCCATCGGTGGACCTCCGTCACAAGTCCAGTCTCCCACGGCCCAGGAGGCGAGGCGATGCTTGGACCTGGGCGGCCGCGATGCTAATTTGGTTGGGTTCGCCCATCGCAGGGCCCCTAGTGAATTTCGAGGAGACGACCATGGCCATCACCAAAGTTTGGATCGAAGAAGGCTGCATCGTGTGCAATGCCTGCGAGGCCGAGTGCCCCGATGTGTTCCACGTGACCGATACCAGCTGCAACATCAACGGCAGCGTCCGCAAGGATGGCGTGGACAGCGAGAACCGCGAGGAAATGAGCGAGTTGAACGACGATCTCCACACCTCCCTCGAGGCGAGCATTGAGGCCGCCGCGGCCGGCTGTCCCGTGGAAGTTATCAAGTTCGATAAGGTCTAGGGCGGCTGTGCCGCCCGCTGTCAGCCATCGGCTGTCAGCTATCAATGGAACGGGGCGCCCAAGGCGCCCCGTTCTGCGTTTACCGACAGCTGATAGCCGATAGCTACTCCTTCAGCCCCACGTTTACCTCGAACTCGCCGAACTTGGTCTTGAAGGGGATGGCGATGCAGGGAACGTCGCCGCTGCGGCTGATTTTGTGGCCCTTGCCAACGACCACGGTGGGCACGGAGATGGACAGGCTGAAACCATCCTGGATGAGCAGACGCCGGGCGTCGCCCACCACAATGTTGCCGATCTCGCCGATGGCGTCCTCCACACTCCGGTCCAGGGTGGTGACTTCCTCCATGAGCATGTTGCTGGCGATCCTGCAGGCCAGCCCTACGGGAAAGCTGAGGATGATGGAGCCAGAGGTGTCCCCCGTGATGCCGATGATGGCGGAGATGTCGTAGGTGGTGATGAGATCCTCCTTCACCGACAGCCCCGTCTTTTCGGCGACGATGCTGGCCATCATCTCCAGACTGCGGAGCGTGGATTCGATAAACGGATTGATGAAGGCGACGTTCATGGGGCCCCAAACGGTTTGACTCCGTGCTGTTTCGGTCAGGAAAGGCACCTGCATGACTTCTGGCATTGAGGGACCGGGGCACTCGCGTCACCATGGACCTCCCATCTGGAGATGCCCATGCTCAACCGCCTGCAGGCCGACTTGAAAACCGCCATGTTGGCCAGGGACGCCCCCCGGACCCAGGTGCTCCGCATGGCCCTGGCCGCTTACAAGAACGAGGCCGTGGCCAAGGGCCTGAGTCCCCAGGGAATCCTTGCCGAGGCGGACGCCCTGGCCGTTCTCAAACGCCTGGTGAAGTCCCGGGAGGACAGCGTGGCCCAGTTTGAGAAGGTGGGCCAGATGGACCGGGCGGCCCAGGAGCGGTC
>JANXYT010000056.1 GCA_025355915.1 Holophagaceae bacterium | reverse complement strand
CCCCGAAGTGGACGAAGGCGGCCTGCAGGCTGGTGTCCGCGCGGACCACCTTGGCCTTGTAGAGGTTGCCCTTGATCTTCTCGTTGTGCAGGAATTCGACGTCGTAATCGAACAGGACGCCGTCGATCAGAGTGGCCACGCGGATTTCTTCCGGATCCGTGGCGTTGATCATCATGGTTTTCTTGGGGCTCAAGGGGGCTCCTTTGGAGACCCAGGGACCTAGCTGCGGCTTACGCCCGGCAGGCTCGGCGGCCCTGGGTGATGGATGGCGGGATGGGAGGATTGGGAAACCGAAGGGGGCCCTGCCCTGACTTCGGCCACCCAGGGAAGAGATATACAGGATGGTCGCGACCCCCGTGCGCGGGCGGTGCCTCGGACAGCACGCAGGATCTCCAACCATTAAACCCACTTAATTTGGCCAGGGCAAGCAGGTTCCTTGCCCCATCCAGAAGAGACGCCTTCTCACCGGAAGTTACAGGGACGTCACAAGCCGTAACAAGGGGCTTCACCTCCGGGTTCCAGGATCAAGGGCATGAAGGAGGCATCCATGAGGATCCAAATCCTGGCCCAGGCCATGCTAGCCGCCCTGGTGGGACTGTCTGCGACGGCGCAGACCATCAAGGTGGACCCCAAGGTCACCACCTACAAGAAAGTGTCGGGCGTCAGCGGGAACCTCAACTCCATCGGTTCCGACACCCTGAACAACCTGATGGCCTATTGGGTTGAGGGCTTCAACAAAAAGTATCCCAACGTGAAGATCCAGGTGGAAGGCAAGGGCTCGACCACCGCTCCCCCCGCCCTCATCGAGAGCACCAGCCAGCTGGGCCCCATGAGCCGGGAGATGAAGAACGAAGAGATTGACAAATTCGAAAAGAAGTTCGGCTACAAGCCCACCAAGGTGGCCGTGGCCATCGACACCCTGGCCGTGTTCGTGAACAAAGGCAATCCCATCAAGTCCCTGAGCATGCAGCAGGTGGATGCCGTCTTCTCGAAGACCCGCAAGGGTGGCTTGGCCAAGGACATCAAGACCTGGGCTGACCTGGACGTGACGGGTGACATGGCCGGCCGGCCCCTCAGCCTCTATGGCCGTAACAGCGCCAGTGGCACCTATGGCTACTTCAAGGAGCACGCGCTCTTCAAGGGTGACTTCAAGGATTCGGTCAAGGAGCAGCCCGGATCCTCTTCCGTGGTCCAGAGTGTCGGCTCGGACCGCTTCGCCATCGGCTACAGCGGCATCGGCTACGCGACCTCCGGTGTCCGCGCCGTGCCCCTTTCAGATGAAAAGAAGAATGGCGGGGCCGTGTTTGAAGCCACCTATGAGAATGCGCTGAGCGGGAAGTACCCGATGTCCCGGTACCTCTATGTCTACATCAACAAGGATCCAAAGAAACCCGTGGATCCCCTGACCCGGGAGTTCCTGAAGTTCGTGCTCAGCAAGGAAGGGCAGGAGATCGTGGTGAAGGACGGTTTCCTTCCTCTCACCGCCAAGATGGAAACCGAGGAAATCGCCAAACTGAAGTAGCACTGCTCGACGCAAACGTGCCGGGGAGATCCTCCGGCCCGTTTGCGTTTATTCCGGGGCCATTCCTGGCCGCTTTTGACGGGACGACATGCCCAGCCTTCCTGCAAACCAGTCGCGCGCCAAGCGCATGGACCGCTTCATGGCCTTCACCATCTCCGGTGGCGGCATGCTGATCATCGGCGCCGTGCTGGCCATGCTTCTGTTCATCATGAAGGAAGCCGTTCCCCTGTTCCTCCCGGCACTGGCCAGGTCCGTCGGCACCTTCAAAGCTCCTCCCTCCGGCGGAGCCTGGCTGGATGAGTCCTGCAAGACCGTCGTTCTCGCGTCTCGAACGGAGGGATTGAGAGCCCTGCGCTTCCCCGAGGGCACGCCTCTGGCGGTTCCCACGGAGGGGCCCTCCCTGCCCTGGCGCACGTTCACCGCGCCCAACCCCAAAGGGGAATTCCTTGTCATCGGGGCGGACGGTCGCTTGTCACTGGCCCGCCTGGCCTGGTCCAAGCCCCCTGGCGAGAACGATCCCGCCCAGTGGACCCTGACACCGAACTGGCAGAGTGGGGTTTCCTTCGAGACGGCACCAGACGCCATCCTCCACTTCAGGATTCTGGAGGGTGGTGGCTTGGGCGGAGAATCCACCCTTAGGCTCGTCGCCCGAACCCAGGAGGGGTTTGTCTGGGCCGAATCCCCGCTGGACGCGACGACCACGATCGCTTGGAAACCTCTTCCTCGCGATCCGGCCTTGCACCCCACCGCCGCCGCGTGGAGCGCCGATGGCCGAAACCTGTTCGTGGGCACTCAGGAAGGCCGTCTGCTCGACCTCGATCCAGAGGCCGGAACCCTCCTCTCCTCCGCGGACTTCGGGGAACCCATCCAATCCTTAGGCTTCGCTCTGGGCCAGTCGAGCCTCCTCGTCGGTGGCACCCACGGAAAACTCGGCGCCTACCAGCGGGTCCGGGTGAATGAAGTCTTTCAGCTCCAGGCCTTCCATGACTTTCCGCGGCTCAACGGACCCGTATTGGGCTTCCAGCCGAGCCAGCGGGACAAGCGGTTTCTGGCCTGGACCCCCAACGAGGCCGTGGTGGACCACCTCACCACGGAACGCAGGTTGTTCTCCTCCCAGCTCGACGGCCCCGGGCTGGCGACCCTGGCCCCAAGGGGCGATCTGATCCTCCACGCCAATGACGCCACCGGGGCCCTGAGTCTCTGGTCCCTCGACGCGCCCCATCCACAAGTCAGCTTTGGTCTCTTGTGGGGGAAGACGCACTACGAGGGCTACGAGAAATCGGAATATGTCTGGCAGAGCACGGGCGGCACGGATGATTTCGAACCCAAGTTCAGCCTCGTGCCGCTGGTGTTCGGAACCCTCAAGGGGACTCTGTACGCCATGCTCTTCGCCTTCCCCTTGGCGGTCCTTGGCGCCCTCTACACCTCGCAGTTCGCCTCGCCCCGCCTCCGGAACGCCATCAAGCCCACCGTGGAAATCATGGCGGCGCTGCCCTCGGTGGTCCTCGGGTTCCTGGCGGGCCTCGTGATGGCCCCTCTGCTGGAACGGATGGCTGTGGAAGTCTTGATCTACCCCATCGCCGTGTTCCTGCTCGCGATGCTCATCACTCCTTTCTGGGGAAGGCTCCCCCAGACGTTTCGCAACGCCTTTGGAAACGGCCGGGAGGTCCTTTGGATGTTCCCCGTGCTGCTTGCAGGCGTGTGGCTGGCGAGTCTGGCCGGGCCGTGGATTGAGCGCGTGATGATGGGCGGGAGCTACCGCACCTGGCTGCAGTCGGCCATGGGCATCACCTATGATCAGCGGAACAGCGTGGTGGTCGGCTTCGCCATGGGCTTCGCCGTCATTCCCATCATCTTCACGATCAGCGAGGACGCCCTGTCGAGCGTGCCCAAGTCGCTCACCTCCGCCAGCCTTGCCTGTGGGGCCAGTCCCTGGCAGACGGCTTGGCGCGTGGTGCTGCCCACCGCCAGCCCAGGCATCTTCTCGGCCACCATGGTGGGCCTGGGACGGGCCATCGGCGAAACGATGATCGTGCTGATGGCCACGGGCAACACGCCCATCATGGACTGGAGCCCGTTCAACGGCATGCGGACCCTCGCCGCCAATATTGCAGTAGAGATCCCTGAGGCCCCGCTTCACGGAACCCTCTACCGGGTGCTGTTCCTGGCCGCGTTCCTGCTCTTCATCTTCACGTTCATCCTCAACACCGTCGCGGAGCTGGTTCGCCAGCGCCTGCGGCGCCGTTACGAGTCCATCTGATGAGTCGCGTGGCTGAACACTTCCGACGGGGCGGGGCCTTCGTGTGGCTCTCCGCCACCGTCCTGGCCTTCTGCCTTGCCATGATCCTTGGTCTCGTGGGCTTCATCGCGGCCAAGGGCATGGGCTATTTCTGGCCTAGCCCCCTGGTTCAGGTGCAGACCCCGGACGGCCCTGTCCTGGGGGAGATCACCGGCCGCGAACCTGCCCGCGTCGAGGAACCCGCAAAAACCCAGTTCCGCGTCGGCAACCGGGACATCTACGGCCAGGATTTCCGTTGGATCCTCAACGCCGGATTGAGTGCGCCCGAGTTTCCGACCGATGCGCTCCTGATCGAACGCCTCGAGTACGGCCCCTTCATCGGCCGGATCGTTTCCCTGAGCCATAACGGTCAGCAAGTCGCGACGGGCCCAACGGCCCTCGCCGAAGCCAAAGGCCGCCTGCCTGAAACCAACCGCGTCCGGCGGCGCATCCAGTCCATCGAAAAGGGACAGGTCGGCGATCTCAACCAAAAGATCGAGAAACTGAGGCTCTCCCGCCGAAAGCTGGAGGGGGCCAGCGATCCGTCCGCCCTCCAGGCCTTGGACACCAAGGTCGCCGCCCTGCAGACCGCCTATGACGCGCTCCAGGCGAGCCTTGAGCAGTCTCGTCTGGAGGCCAAAGCCTGGACCCTCGGCCTTCAGACCGTGGATGGGCAGGTCCGCGAATTACCCCTGGGCAGCGTGGTCCGGATGGTCCCGGCCAATGCCATGGGCCGGTTGGACAAGCTCGGTGTCTATCTATCCCGCCTCTGGGAATTCCTCGCCGACGATCCCCGCGAATCCAATACGGAAGGCGGCATTTTCCCCGCCATCTTCGGGACGGTAATGATGGTGTTGGTGATGTCTATCCTGGTGGTCCCCTTGGGCGTGATCACGGCGCTCTACCTCCGCGAATATGCGCGTCAGGGCTGGCTGGTCCGGGCCGTCCGCGTGGCCGTGAACAACCTGGCGGGCGTGCCCTCCATCGTCTTTGGGGTATTCGGCCTGGGGTTCTTCGTCTACACCCTGGGCGGGACCATCGATCAGCTCTTCTTCGCCGATAGCCTCCCCACCCCGACCTATGGCACCGGGGGCATCCTCTGGGCCTCCTTGACCCTCGCTCTGCTGACCGTCCCGGTGGTCGTGGTCGCCACCGAAGAGGCGCTGGGCGCCGTGCCCCGCTCCCAGCGGGAAGCCAGTCTCGCCATGGGCGCCACGAAGTGGCAGACCCTTTGGAACATCGTGATCCCCAGTGCCACGCCGGGCATCCTTACCGGCATGATCCTGGCAATCGCCCGTGGAGCGGGTGAAGTGGCCCCGCTCATGCTGACGGGGGTGGTGAAGCTCGCGCCTTCCATGCCCCTGGACAGCACCTTCCCCTTCTTCCACTTCGACCGCAAGTTCATGCACCTCGGCTTCCACGTCTACGACGTGGGGTTCCAGAGCCCCAATTCCGAGGCAGCCAAGCCCATGGTGTTCATGGCCTCCTTCCTGCTGTTGATGGTGGTGGTCATCCTGAACCTGTTCGCCCTGAACCTCCGACGAAAACTGCGAGAGCGCCTGGGTGGGAGCACCTTTTGACCATGACTACCGGAGCCATCGACATGGAAATCGACGACCCCCGGCCTCTGCCGGAGCCCGCGCTTCTGCAGGCGCCTCTCGACGGAGCCGCCAAGCGGGCCGGACTATTTCTCCAGCCGGACCTTCCGCTCACGGATCCCTCCGTGCTATCCGCGCCCACCATGCTGCGGGTGGAGCGGCTGAATCTCTTCTATGGCGATAAACAGGCCTTGTCCGATATCAACCTCCATGTGGCCCGCAACTCGGTCACCTCCTTCATCGGACCGTCTGGCTGCGGGAAAAGCACCTTGCTGCGTTGCCTGAACCGCATGAACGACCTCATCGACGATGTCCGGATCGAGGGTCGCGTACTGCTTGGGGATACGGATATCTACGCCCCGGGAACCGATGTGATCGCGCTCCGGAAGCGAGCCGGGATGGTATTCCAGAAATCGAATCCCTTCCCTAAATCCATTTTCGAGAACGTGGCCTACGGCCTGCGGATCCAAGGCCAGCGAGACCGTCTGGTCCTCGAAGAGGCGGTGGAGCGAAGCCTGAAGGGCGCGGGGCTCTGGGAGGAAGTGAAGGATCGGCTCAAGGATTCGGCCCAGGGACTTTCCGGCGGCCAGCAGCAGCGGCTCTGCATCGCCCGGGC
The DNA here is from genome assembly GCA_025355915.1 of Holophagaceae bacterium. Classification (GTDB taxonomy): domain Bacteria; phylum Acidobacteriota; class Holophagae; order Holophagales; family Holophagaceae; genus Geothrix. The sequence goes on along the minus strand of JANXYT010000056.1, from coordinate 355 downwards.
CCTGGCCGTCCGTCCCGAGATCATCCTCATGGACGAGCCCTGCTCGGCGCTCGATCCCATTGCCACCGCCCGGGTCGAGGAGCTTATCCTCGAGCTGAAGCGGGAGTTCACCATCGTGATCGTCACCCACAACATGCAGCAGGCCCGCCGTGTCAGCGACATGACCGCCTGCCTCATGCTCGACGACAACGCCAAGGAAGGTCAGCGCACCGGCGTGATCGCCGAATTCAGCGCCACCGACCGCCTCTTCACCAACCCCAAAGACCCCCGCACCGAGGCGTACATCACCGGCCGGATCGCTTAGCGCCGCGGGGCGGTCTCCCCGAACGAAGCCGACCGCTCCGCCGGTCTCAAC
>JANXYT010000026.1 GCA_025355915.1 Holophagaceae bacterium | reverse complement strand
TTGGGCGGGAACACGGGGCGGCCAGCAGGGCGTTCCGGTCTGGCCAGGCGCGGAAACCCACCGTCTCGCCAGTCGTGGAGGCCCAGCCCGCCAGGGCGAACAGCAGCAGAATATCTGCCAGCGGACTCACGAGACGATCTGGTTCCATGTGGCTCAGGTCGCGTGGATTCAGTAAGATCCAGGCCGCCTGGGGTGGATGGGGCACGGGCGGGACCCAGGACCGACCCCAGGTCTCGCACCGGGCAGGACGGCTCCCGCGGAGGTTGGAAGGGCGAGGGCTTTAACGTTTCCTGACGGGCCTCGCGGTCTCCGGTCGTTTCCAACCCACCAGGGCGTGCTCGAAGACCTCCTCCACGTGCTTCACGGGGTGGAAGTGAAGCTGCTTGCGCAGCTCGGGGTCGATCTCCTCAAGATCCTTCTGGTTGGCGTGGGGGATGAGGATGTCCTTGATGCCCACCCGCAGCGCCGCCAGAGCTTTCTCCTTGAGGCCGCCGATGGCCAGGGCCTCGCCACGCAGATCGATTTCGCCGGTCATGGCCAGGGTGTTCCGCACGGGGACGCCCTTCAGCACGGACAGCAGCACCGTGGCGATGGCCAGGCCCGCGCTGGGCCCGTCTTTGGGAATGGCGCCCTCGGGGAAGTGGACGTGAATGTCCTGCTTCTGAAAGACCTCGGGATCGATCTGGAAGGCCTCGCCGCGGCTGCGGATGTAGCTCAACGCCGCCTGGGCGCTCTCCTTCATGACGTCGCCCAGTTGGCCCGTGAGGGTGAGCAGGCCCTTGCCCGGCATCTTGAGGGCCTCGACGAAGAGGACGTCACCCCCCACGGCGGTCCAGGCCAGCCCCGTCACCACGCCCACGCGGGGGGCCTTCAGGCGCTCGTCCTGGAGGAACTTCACCGGGCCCAGGAGCTCGTGGATCTTGACGTCGTCCAGGACGAACTTCTTCCTCAGGCGCTTCTCCGCCACGCGGCGAGCCACCTTGCGGCAGACGGCGCCGATCTCGCGCTCCAGCTGGCGCAGGCCGGCCTCCCGCGTGTAGCCCGTAATGACGGATTTCAGGGCCTTCTTCGGAATGGACAACTGTTGTCGCGTGACCCCGTGCTTCTCCAGCTGCTTGGGGATCAGGTGCTGTTCGGCGATGCCCACCTTCTCCTCCAGCGTGTAGCTGTTGAGGTAGATGATTTCCATGCGGTCCCGGAAAGCCGGGTGGATGGGTTCCAGCTCGTTGGCGTTGGCCACGAAGAGCACCTGGGAGAGGTCCAGGGGCACGTTCAGGTAGTGGTCGCGGAAGGTGTGGTTCTGCTCGGGATCCAGCACCTCCAGCAGGGCGGCGCTGGGGTCGCCCCGCTGGTCGCGGCCGATCTTGTCCACCTCGTCCAGCATGATCACGGGGTTCATGCTCTTGATCTGATGGAGCGCCTGCACGATGCGGCCGGGCATGGCGCCGACGTAGGTGCGGCGGTGGCCCCGGATCTCGCTTTCGTCATGCACGCCGCCCAGGGAGATGCGGGCGTACTTGCGGCCCAGGGCCCGGGCGATGGACTTGCCGAGGGACGTCTTACCCACACCCGGGGGGCCCACAAAGCAGAGAATGGTGCCGCGGAGATCGGGCTTCAGCTTGCGCACTGCCAGGAATTCCAGCAGGCGGTCCTTGATCTTGGCCAGCCCGAAGTGGTCCTCGTCCAGCACGATCTGGGCCTGCTTCAGGTCGAGGTTGTCCTCGGTCATCTGGCCCCAGGGCAGTTCGGTCATCCACTCCAGGTAGGTGCGCGTCACCGCGGTCTCGCTGGAATCCGGGTGCATGCGCTCCAGTTTTTTCAGGTTCCGCTCGATCTCCACGAGGGGCTCCTCGGGCACCGTCAGCTTGGCCAGCCGCTCGCGGAAGGCCGTGATTTCCTCCGACAGTTCCGAACCCTCGCCCAGCTCCTGCTGGATGGCCTTGAGCTGCTGGCGGAGGTAGTACTCCCGCTGGCTCTTGTCCATCTCGCCACGGGCTTCCATGGAGATCTTCTGCTGCACTTCCAGCAGCTGGATTTCCCGCGTGAGGAATTCGTTCACTCGCTTGAGTCGCAGGCCCGGATGGGCGATCTCCAGGACTTCCTGGGTCTGCTGGAGCTTGAGGTCCAGGTTGGAGGCCACCAGGTCCGCCAGGCGTCCGGGATTGTCCAGGTTGCTGGCGATGACCAGCACCTCCTGGGGCAGGGTCTTCCCCAGGGCCACGGCCTTCTCCAGCGTCTGCTTCACGCTGCGCATGAGCGCATCCAGCTCCAGGTCCGGCGCCTTCATCTCGGGCTCGGTCAGGGGCTCCACGCGGGCCTTGAACAGATTCTCTGTTTCGGTGAAGTACTCCACGCGCACCCGCTGCAGGCCCTGGACCAGGGCGCGGATGCGGCCGTCCGGCAGCTTGAGCACGCGCATGATGAGGGCTGCCGTGCCCACCTGGTAGAGGTCCTCGGGCCGGGGATTGTCCATCTCCGTCTGCTTTTGGGAGAGCAGCAGGATCATGCGGTTCTCCACCAGGGCCGTGTCCACGGCGCGGATGGATTTTTCACGGCTGATGCTGAGGGGCAGGATCACATAGGGATAGACCACCACGTCGCGCAGCGGAAGCACCGGCAACTCTTCAGGCAGCTTGGGTGTCTCATCGGATGGGGGGGGCAGGAGAATATCGTCGGCCACAGGAAACCTCTGGCTTCAGGATACCCTCGAGCGCCTAACAACACCCGACGAGGCCGCGTGGGGCGAGGGTTGGACGCGCCTACTTTTTTCGCGGCTTCAGGAGGGGAAGATCCACGGCTTCGCTGGGGAATAAGGCCTGAGACAGGGGCTTGGGGGCTTCGGGCGGCAGGGAAACAGACCGTCCGGTGGCGGTCTCCTTGTGCATGAGCCCCTCCAGCGCCTTCACGAAATCCGGCAGGTCCTTGAAGTCGCGGTACACGCTGGCGAAGCGCACATAGGCCACCTGATCCAGGCCCTTCAGCTCGTCCATGATCAGCTCGCCCAGTTCGCGGCTGCGGATCTCGCGGTCGGGCCGTTCCATGAGCCGGGCGTGCAGGTCACCCACCAGTTGCTCGATGCGGGCGAGGGAGATGGGCCGCTTCTGGCAGGCCAGCAGCAGGCCCTTCATGAGTTTCTGGCGATCGAAGGGCTCCCGACGGCCATCCTTCTTGAGGATCACCAGGGGCACCTCCTCCACCCGCTCGTAGCTGGTGAAGCGCCGGGCACAGGACAGGCACTCGCGCCGCCGCCGGATGGAGTCCCCCTCCCTGGATTCCCGGGAGTCCACCACCTTGTCCTCGAGGTGACCGCAGAAGGGGCAGCGCATCGGGGCTTTCTAGACCTCGACCACGCGGGGTTCCAGCACGGCTTCGCAGGTGACGGAATTGGCCACGAAGCAGTACTTGTGGGCCTTTTCGAACAGCTCGACCACCTTGGCCATGCTGGTGCCGCGTGTGACGCGGATGACGGGCCGCAAATGGACCTGGGTGACGCGGGAGATCTTGTCCACCGTGTCCAGAATGGCCTCTGCGTGGTCCTCGTAGCCGACGATCTCCACCTTGGCCTTCGCGCAGAGGGCCAGGAAGGTGAGCATGTGGCAGGTGGCCAGGGCCGAGCCCAGCAGCTCCTCGGGATTCCAGCGTGCGGTGTCGCCCGCGAATTCCGGCGCGCTGCTCACGGAAAGAGGGTGCTTGCCCGGGTTCGTGACGGTGGCGTCGCGGGTGTAGGTGCCGTCGAGGGTGTTGCCGGTCCAGGCGAGGGCGAGGGGGTAGTGATGGGCCATGGGGGTTTCCTTGGAAGACTCGGGACAGGTTAACGCGAGGCGTAAGGCCCCAGGGGTCGACCGGCCCCGGACCGTCTGGTCTGCTAGCCTGGAGCCGCCTTCCGGAGTCCCCATGCGCCTGTTGATTCCCGCGTCCGTGCTGATGGTGGCGATGCCCGCCCAGGCGCAGTTCTGGAGCGAACTCGCCAACCCCAAAGTGGAGGTCACCCTCGTGCACCCCCCGGGCCTGGGGCTCAAGGTCGAGCGCCTGGCCTTCGCGCCTTCCCGCGACCTGAACTCCCGGGAACTGGCGGACGCGCTCACGGCCGACCTGGTGCAGGGCCGACAGGTGGAGGTGGTGGATCGCGCCCATCTGGATGCGGTCCTGAAGGAGCAGGAGCTTGGCGCCAGCGGCTACGTGGAGCCCGCCACCATCGCCAAACTGGGCAGGCTGCTGGGCCCGAGTGTGCTGGTGATCGTGAACGTGAATCGGTCGGATGTGAGTCGCAATCAAGCCTCGAAGGAGGAGCGCAGCACCGACCACAAGACCAAGCAGGAGGTCGTCCGCCTCAAGCGCACGAGCATCACCAGCCTGGATTTCAGCGCCACGGTGCAGGTGGTGGATCTGAGTACCGGCAGGGTCTTTGGCGCCCAGCGCCTGGAGGACGCCCCCAGCCTCAGCAACAGCTCGTATGAGGGCTTCCCTGCCTACCCCCGGGATTCCGACGTGCGGCGCCTGGCCTTCGAGACCGCTAAGGTCAAGGTGCTGCGCATGCTCCTGGCCTGGAGCGAAGTGCGCAAGCTGACCTTCTTCGACGACGACGCCTTCGGCATGGCCAAGGCCCACGAGCGGCTCAAGGCGGGCGACCTCCGGGGAGCCCTGAATCTGGCCCTCGATGGCCTTGAGCAATCCAAGCGCGACCAGGGCCAGAAGCCCAAGTACTATCCCCGGGCCCACTACAACGTCGGCATCATCCGCGTCATCCAGGGACAGTACGAGGAGGCCCTGCCCTACCTCCGAGCCGCCCTGGACATGCAGTCCGACGCCAGCATTTTCCAGACCGCCCTGAAGGAGTGCCAGGAGGCCATCGCCCTCCAGGATGCCCTGCGGCAGTCCGAGCGGCGGCCCGAGCGCTCCGAACCCATCCCCGCCCGTGCCGAGTCCAGGCCCTTCCCGTCGAATCCCGCACCGACCGCGGGCAAGGCCAGTCCCGAGGAGCGCCTGCAGAAGCTCCAAGAGCTGTACAAGAAGGGGCTGCTCGACAAAAAGGAATACGACGCCAAGAAGACGGAGATCCTCAAGGAGTTGTAGCTTCATGGATCCAGAAGCCAAGCTGATGCCGATCACGCCCTTCACGGTCCATGTGTCCGATGACGTCCTGGCCGACCTCAGGGCGCGCATCCTTCACACACGTTGGCCTGCCCAGGCGCCCGGGTCTGCCTGGGCGCAGGGGACCGATCTCGATTACCTGCGGAGCCTGCTGAGCTACTGGGCCCATGGTTTCGACTGGCGGGCAGAGGAGCGCCGGCTGAACACGTTCAAGCACTTTCACGCCGAGCTCGGGGACACCCGCATCCACTTCGTACACGAACGAGCACGGGAGGGGAACGGCATCCCCTTGATCCTGACCCATGGTTGGCCCAGCTCATTCCATGAACTTCTGCCGCTGGTGCCCCTCTTGACCGACCCGAAGGCCCACGGCATCGACGCTCCGGCCTTCGACCTCGTTATTCCCTCCCTTCCGGGATACGGCTTCTCGGAACGGCCGGCACAGGCAACCTACCGCACCATTGCACGCATGTGGCACGAGCTCATGCTTGGACTCGGCTACGAACGCTATGGGGCCGGGGGCGGGGATTTCGGTGCGGGGGTGGCCACTTATATGGCTATCGAGCATCCGGCGCCCATGATCGGCATCCACCTGACGACCATGGAACTCTGGCCGCTCACTGGCGAAGGGACGCGGCCCTTGACCGAAGCCGAAAGCACCTATGTCGCCAGGCTGCGCCAATGGGATGAGACCGAGCGGGGTTATTCCGCCATCCAGTCGACAAGGCCACAAACACTCGGCTATGCGCTGAACGATTCGCCTGCCGGACTCGCGGCTTGGATACTTGAAAAGTGGCGCGCCTGGAGCGACTCCGGGGGCGACCTCGAAGCGCACTTTTCGCAGGATTTCCTCCTCACGATGCTCACGCTTTACTGGGTCACGGAGACCATTACCCCTTCCATGCGCGACTATTTCGACAACCGGTGGCATGGGGTGGATCTTCAACCCGACGATCGTGTGCAGGTACCCGCAGGGTTTGCCAACTTCGACAACAACTACGTCTCTGAAGGAAGCCCGCCGCGGGAATGGGCGGAGCGACTTTACGACGTGCGTCGGTGGACTTCCATGCCGAGCGGTGGGCACTTCGGCCCCGCCGAGGACCCCGTGCGCCTTGCGCGCGACATCGCAGCCTTCTTTGCGGAGCTCTGAATCGGCGCTCCGAGACCCGGTGGCCCGCAACGACTCCCGGCCCGTTGGGACCCGTTAAGCTTGGGTTGATCATCGGGTCCGCGATGGAACCGCTCATCGCCTGCTCCGCGTTCTTTCGCGCCTTTAGCGGTTTCTGGTTTTCTCGATTGATTGGAATGCCATGCCCACGCCCGCCCGCCTCCACGTCGCCCACGCCCTCCACGAGGTCTTCGGAGAGAAGGGCCGGGTGCCGGACTTCTGGGATCGCGACCTGGGCGAGGACGCCCATCTGGCCCAGGCCCTCCTTGGGCTATGCCTCCGGCGTTGGGGGTGCCTCCAGGCCTGGTTGAAACCCAAGCTGAAGGATCCCGACCGGGGTGTGCCCCTGGGCACCCGGGTGACCCTGGCCATGGGTCTCGCCCAGTTGGCCTGGCTGCCGGGCGTGAGCGACCATGCTGCCGTGAACGAGTCCGTGGACCTGGCGGCGGATCGCGACCTGGGCTTTGTTCCCCACAAGGGCCTGGTGAACGCCATCCTGCGCCGCGCCGCCAAGGATCGAGCCGCCCTGGCCGCGGAACTGGATGCCCTGCCCCCCGCGCTGGACCGCAGTCCCATCGCCGAGCGGGTTCTGAAGGCGGCCCTGGCGCCTCATCATGCCGAGGGCGAGCTGGAAGGCCTCTGGGCGCGGCTGCAGCAACCGCCCCGCCCCGACTTTCGCCTGCTGAAGGGGGAGGTGCCCGAAGGGCTCTTGCCCAGCGCCGACCTGCCCGGTTGTCTCTGCCTGGAAGACGGCGCCCCCTTCCCCCGTCCCTGGCTGGAAGCCGCCGGCGGCATTGTGCAGGACCGCAGCTCCCAGGCCCTATTGGCCTACGCCTGGGATCGGCCCGTCACCCGCATCCTGGATGCCTGCGCCGCCCCGGGCGGCAAGACCACCACCTTGGCCCTGCGCCACCCCGGGGCCGCCCTCACGGCTCTGGAGGTGCATCCCAAGCGGGCCGCCCGCCTGCGCCAGACCCTTCAGCAGCGGGGCGTCGAGGCCCGGGTCATCCAGGCCGATGCCGCGGAATGGCTGGAGCAAACCCAGGACACCTTCGACCTCATCCTACTGGACGCCCCCTGCAGCGGCAGTGGCACCCTCCAGAAGCACCCCGAGTGGCCCTGGTTGGCCCATGACGAGCTGCCGCGGCTGATTGGTTTGCAGAAGCGTCTGCTGATCGCCGCCGCCGATCGCCTGGCTCCCGGGGGTCTGCTCGTCTACGCCGTCTGTTCCTGGCTGCCCGAGGAAGGCGCCGTCCATCGCGAGTGGCTGGAAGGGGCGCGGCCCGACCTGCGCCCGGCCGAGGTCTGGCCTGCGGCACTGGGGGCAGAAGCTGGAATCGAAGGTGGCGCCACCGCCTTCTTCCGGCCCCATCCCATGCGCTGGGAGGGGGAGGGGTTCCAGGCCTTTGCCGTGGGGCGGGGCTAACCCCAGGCTGCATCAACGCAGGCCCGCCATCGCCGAAGGGCCGAATCAATCCGAGCCGGGGGCGTCCTTTTTGGCCGCGGGGAAATAGAGGGGTGCACAGGTGGGGCAGAGGCCATGGGAGAAGTGGGCCTCCGAGTGCTGGGAAATGTAGGCCTCGATCGAGTGCCAGATTCCCTTTTCGTCGCGGATGTTCTTGCAATGGGCACACGTGGGCAGGATGCCGCGGAGCATGTGGACTTCGTGTTGGACGCGGCGGAGTTCCACATGGACATGCACCCGGGCCAAGAGTTCGGGAATATGGAAGGGCTTGGTGACATAGTCCACGGCGCCCACATCGAACCCGGTGAGGACCTCCCCTGACCCCGACTGGGCCGTTACGAAGATCACGGGGATGGCCCGTGTCGCTGGATTCGCTTTAAGCCTTTTACAGACTTCAATCCCGTCCAGGTCTGGCATGAGGACATCCAGCAGGATCAGATC
>JANXYT010000025.1 GCA_025355915.1 Holophagaceae bacterium | reverse complement strand
GCCATCATCCTCCAGCCTGTCCGATCGATTCTCGCTCCCACGCTTGATCGCCTGAGAGATAAGCGCAAGACTCTCATGTGTTGGATCCATGGGAAGGGCACCCAGCACGGAATCCTGCGCCATTGGGCCACCCTCGCCTGGTGGAAGAATTGGGCATCTGCCTTAAGTAGTCTGTTGGTGTTGAACCTGGTGGTGGAATACGCCAGTTTGGCCGCAGACTTATCGAACAATGGTGTCCATTTTATTGTATTTATTCAATATTGGTTATGGAATCTCCCCCCCTTCCTGGTGGTTGCTCTCCCCATGGCCTTTCTGCTGGGGACCCTTCTGACCCTTTCCGATGCAGCCCTCAGTCGGGAATGGTTGGCCCTCAGGGCCGGAGGGGTCAGCCTCCTGCAGTGGTTGAGGAGCAGCTGCTGGGCCTGGGGATTGGTCACCCTGCTCACGCTGGTTCTTCAGATCGGACTCGCTCCGATCGCTATGAGCCGTGCTAACCATCTTTACAGACAAATTCTCAATCGATCACAGATTCAGAAGGTGTCTCGCCCGTGGCTCTACCTTGGGTCCACCGGGGTCCTGTGGCACCTTCAGGCCAATCAGCGTTGGGGGTTCCCTTTGAAGGCTCCCGGCGCGGCCCCCATTCTCCTGCGCTGGCGCATGGGCGAAGCTTATGCCGAAGCCCTCACTTGGGGAGGGTTGCACCTCATCCAGGGCCCTTCGGCCGATCTCCTCTTTCCGGCTCGGGCCCTTCGCAGCACCGCCAACGCGGAAGAAACCTCTACGGCGGACCTGATCCACTGGCAGACCTGGGCACCGGATCCAGAACGGACCTACATGCTGTGGGGCCGAATCCTTGGCTGGTTGGCCGGCCCCTGTCTTGTATTGGCCATGCTTTCGTTCGCCTTCCCTGGCCCCCGCCGGGGCCGCGGCCAGGCCATGGGCGCGGGACTTGTAGCTGGCCTTGTCTTCCTGGGACTGCAGACCCTTTTCGGTGGCGCCGCCAGGGCCGCTGAAATCCCAGCCTACTGGGGTGTCATCGCACCCCTCATGGTGCTTCTGGCGATCTCACTCCTCCGTCTCCAACACTTGAGGACCTGATGGCGAGCGACCTTCTTGATTCTGCCCTGGCTCCGCTGCTGACCCACCCCACCCTGCGCCTGGGCGATCGGATCATTGCCGCCATGTCTGGCGGAGTGGACAGCTCGGTCATGGCCGCCCTGCTTCACCGAGCCGGGTATCAGGTCATCGGCATTTCCATGCAGCTGTTCGACAAAAAGACCGCTCAAGGTTCCGATGGGAAGTGCTGCACCCTTGATGATTTTCAGGACGCCCGAAGGGTTGCCTATGAGCTTGGATTCTCCCATTACGTCATGGATTTCGAGGCCCGCTTCCGCGAAACAGTCATTGAAAGCTTCATCCAGGGTTACCTGGATGGAGAAACCCCAAGCCCTTGCATTCGATGCAACCAGCATCTCAAGTTCTCAGCGTTGATGGATCGGGCCGAGTCCATGGATGCGCCTTTCGTTGCCACGGGCCACTATGCGACTGTCACCCATTCAGAGGGGCGCTGGCATCTCCGCAAGGCCTCCGATCCGGCCAAGGATCAGAGCTATTTCCTGTTTCACCATACGCAAGCCACCCTGGCGCGAACCCTCTTTCCCCTGGCCCACCTCACCAAGCCCGAGGTCCGCAGGCTGGGCGCCGAATTGGGTCTGCATTTGGCGGAAAAGGCCGAAAGCCAGGAGATCTGCTTCGTCACCCAGGATCGGTACGACACCTTCCTGGAATTCGAAGGACGCGATCCAGGGCAAGGCGAGGGTGACATCAGGCACCTGGATGGCCGCATTCTAGGGCGCCACCAGGGATTCTGGCGGCACACCGTGGGACAACGGCGCGGGCTGGGTGTGGCCCATGCCGAACCCCTCTATGTGGTCCGGCTCGACCCCGCTTCCAACACCGTGTGGGTTGGTTCCGAGGCGGATCTGCTGGGGCGGGACCTCGTCGTGCGGGAACTCACCTGGGTGCATGGCGCTCCGCCAGGTCCTCTGGCCTGCGAGGTCCGCATCCGCAGCCGCTCTCCAGAGGCTGAGGCCCTGGTCATCCCCCTTCCGGATGGCCGCGTCAAGGTGGCCTTCGCGGAACCCCAGCGCGCCATCGCGCCCGGGCAGGCCGTGGTCTTCTACCGGGACGGTGAAGTGCTGGGTGGTGGGTGGATCGATGGCCGGGCTGTGTGACCCGGGCCTGTGATCCCCGCCCGGCCCAGCCTCCGTTAGCCTTCACGGATGGATAGCTACCGCTTCTGGGTCCAGGCCCACCCCTTTCTTTCCGCAGCTCTCCAATTCGGCCTGCTCGGCACCCTGGGCGAGGTGGTGGCGGCCAGCCTGAAGGCCCGGCGCCCGGCCCTGCCCTGTTCTCCTCTCCAGCTGCTCGCCAAGACCCTGGCCTGGGCACTTCTCGGGCTGGTCATCAAGGCGGGATTCGTGGGCATGAAGGGCTTCACTCTGGCCCTTCTCGATCACCACATCCTCCCGGCTTTCCTGGGTTCCGGCCTAGGCTGGGCCATCGCGTTATCCGCGCTCACGAATGTCTTCTTCGGGCCCCAGATGATGTTGTTCCACCGTCTGGAGGACAACCTCATCCTGCACCGCCGGGGCTTTGACGGGATGGGGCCAGCCCTTTGGACACTTGTCTGGTTCTGGATCCCCGCGCACACCCTGACTTTCAGCCTACCGGCGGACTACCAGGTGGGTCTTGCGGCCCTATGGTCACTCGTTTTGGGCGTCATTCTTGGTCTGAGCCGCAAAGGCTGAAAGCCTGGTCACTTCCGTTCCAGCGTATAGGCCACGCCGGGATAACTTACGAAGTGGTAGAGGTTGGCCTCTGCTGTGGCGCCCATCCCCAAATCCCGGACGGGAATCTGGGGAAAGCTGATGGAGGTGCCGAAGGCCACGGGCTGCCCGGTGGGGGCGGCCAGCCCCAGGTTCCGGGCGGTTTCGTCCAGGAGCAGCAGGCCAAAGGGAATGGAGAACCGACCGCACCAGGGCATGCGGTATTCATCGGGATTCTGGGGGTTCACCACGGCCTTGAAGAAGGCCCGGGCCTTGTCCGAGGAAACCGGGCCCGCCAAGGGGCCTTTCAGCAAGGCGCGGTCATGATCCAGGGCCTCGGTGAAGGCCTGGACGCCACCCTGGCCAAAAGGAGTGTATTTGAAGTCTGCTCCGTAGTGGATGCCGTCAGAAGAGATAACGATGGCTAGGTCCCGACCTAGGGTCCAGCCACGAGTACTCATGCTCCCCGCCAGCGCTTTCCCCAGATGGGCCGACAGTTCCTGGAACCGCTCGAAGGAGGCCGATGGGAGCAGGATCGAGATGATCTCCACCTCAGGATTGATGTGCTTCAACCAGTAGGCGATGGCCTCCACGGAATGCTCGCCATCCTGCATGGCCGCGTCCTGGATGACGTCCGAGGCAGGAAGCTGGGCCAGCAGCTCCTCGCGCAGGGCCGAAACCTTGATCTCCCCATCCGGAGCGTGCCAGGCGCGGTACGGATCGAACACGAGAGCACCCTGGGCGCCGAAGCGGCGGTACTGGTGGAAGACGCCCACTAGCAGAACGGTCCGGGCCTTCACCAGTGGCAGCAACTGGCGGTAGATGCGCCCGGCGTAAACGTAGTCGTCGTGGGGGCAGATGAGGGCCGCGACACCGGGGGCGGGCATGGGGCCGAGGGCTTCGGGCGCCGGTAACAGGGCCGACCGCTCCCACACCCTGGCCATCTGGTCCGGCCTCGACGCGAAGCCCACGACATCCTGCTGGCCGCGGAGGTCCCCCTGGGAAGGAATACCCATGGTCTTCCTGACTTCTTCCAGCGCAGGGCGCTTGGGGGGAACCGGCTGCGGGGACAGTGAAGCCTGGGCCAGACCGGGGAGATTCAGGAGAAGACAAGCGCAGAAGGCGGGAACGCTGGGCATGAGGGATCTCCGGAATTAACGTAGCAGCCTTGGCTCGCACGCCGTCAATTCCACCGGGGCAAGAAAAAGCCCCCTCACGGGGTAATGCCGTTCACTTAGGAGTCTTGAAAACAAACCGGACGTCGTATCTCGATGGACGTGATTTGACGTGGCGGGGGCATTGTCGCCCCCGCCGCTCTTCTTTTAGGGCTTCCTTGAGCTGCTGGCGTAGGCGTTTGAGCT
>JANXYT010000502.1 GCA_025355915.1 Holophagaceae bacterium | reverse complement strand
CTGATGCCCGACGCCAAAATCACCGAGAAGCTGGTGGCCCTGCTCAATCAGTCTCTGGCGGACACGCTCGACCTGGCCTTCCAGGTCGAACGGGCCCACTGGGCCGTGGATGGCCGGAACGCCTGCGGCCTCCGCCTGCTGTTCGCGAATCTTCATGGCCAGCTGACCACCTATGTGGACGCCTTCAGCCAAGGGGCGGTCACCCTGGGCAGCCCGGCCCTGGAGGCCCTTCGCACCGCCGATCCTTCGACTCTGCCTGGAGGGAATCCGCCGGATGCACGGGGCGACAAGATCGTCCTCGGTGACCTGGTGGACCGCTGCGGGGAATACTCCGGGCGGATCCGGGCGGCCGGCCGAATGGCTGAAAGCCTTGGGGATCTGGACACTGCAGCGTTCTGCCAGGGGGTCAGCCGGGACATGGATAAGACCCTCTGGATGCTCACCTCCATTCAAGTCGCCTGAAACCCACTCTCGGAGACACCATGTCCACCGCTCTCCAAGTCACCCTCATTCTGGTTCTGGTGGCCATCGCCATCGGTCTGATCCCTCTCTTGAATCAATTGCGCCGGACGGCCAAGGCTCTGGATGCCTTCCTCCTCTCCTCGCAGAAGGACCTGGCTCAGATCGCCGAAGACGTGCACGCCGGCCGGTTGCGGATGGATCGTTTGGCGAACTCTGTCCAGGGGTCTTTGAATGAGTTTTCCACGTTGGCCGAATCGGCCGGAGAGGTGGGGCGCTCGCTGAAGCAGGTCCACGCCCGCGTTCACAGCATCATCGAATACGCTTCCCGGAATTTCGGGAGCATCGTCGGAGGGCTCGGCACCGTGCTGGCCCTCTACAAATGCAGGTCCACTCCTGACAAACCAGAAAAGGAACCCCAGCCATGAGCGAAAACGAGACCTCATCCGTAGGCACCATGCTATTGACCTTCCTCGCCGGTGCGGCCGTCGGGGCCGTGGTGGTGGCCCTCACCACACCGAAATCTGGTCCCGACCTTCGCGGGGATTTGAAAGACCTCGCCAGCCGCGCGAAGTCCAAGGCCAGGGATATGGCCGACAACGCCAGCGGCGCCTGGGACGACCTGAAGGACAGCGCGGCCCTGGCGGTCGAAGATGTGAAGCGGAACATGTCATCTGCGGCGAAAGATCCGCGGACCTAGTGCCCGGGGTGGGCCACTTCCACGACACCTAAGCGCCGAGCACATTCACCCATTCGGGTAAAGCCGATTCCCGCACCCGTCCCACGGCGGAGCAAGGGAATGGGTCCACCTACTCATCAACCGAAAGGAACACCCATGAACCTCTGGAAATCCCTTCCCTTCACCGCGGCCTTGCTGGTTGCCCAGGCGGGCACGCCGTACACCGCCCCTATCCCGCTCACCAGCCTGAGTCCCGACCCTTCGCCTCAGGCCCCGGCAGCTTCCGTACCCCTCTATCGGGTGACGGTCGTCCAGGGTTCGGCGAAGGCCATCAACTATCGCAACCTGAAATCGTCCACGAAGATCGACCTCATGGGCACAGTACTCGTGCGGAATGCCTCGGGTGTGGCGACCGTGAAGAGCAAGAACGGCGCGATCGAAATTGCCGCAAAGGTCAAAAACCTGCCCCCGGCCTCCACCTTTGGCGGGGAGTTTCTGACCTATGTGCTGTGGGGAATCTCCACGGAAGGCCGAGCGACCAACCTGGGGGAGGTTCTCCTCGAGCACGGCCACGGCAAGGTCAAGGTCACCGAAAAACTCCAGACCTTTGGTCTCGTGGTGACCGCGGAGCCCTATTTCGCCGTGAGCCAGCCCAGCGATGTGGTGGTGTTGGAAAATGCGGTAAGCAAGGACGCCATGGGCCAGGTCGAGCTCATCGACGCCAAATACGAGCTGCTGAAGCGGGGCCAGTACACCTTGAACCTCACGGCCTCTGAGCCGATGGTGATGGATGAAAAGACGCCCTTCGCCGTCTACCAGGCCCGCAATGCGGTGCGCATCGCCCGCGCCGCGGGCGCAGCGGCCTATGCGCCGGAAGCCATAGGCAAGGCCCAGGATTACCTCAACCAATCCGAGGCTTCCGACGGCGGGAAGAAAGCCCGGATTATCAATGCCAGGGAAGCCGTCCAGCGAGCCGAAGACGCGCGGTTGATCTCAGTCCAGAAGCAGGAAGCGGAACAGGTGGCCCTGGAACGGAAAATGGCCCAGGACAAGCTGGATGACGCGAACAAGCAGGCCGCTGCCGCCGCCGCGGCGGAGGAATCCGCCCTCAATCAGAAGCGGCAGGCGGAAGCCGAGAATGTGGGGCTCCGGTCCCAGAACGAAGGCCTGCAGTCCCGGAATGAAGGGCTTCGAGCCAAGCTGATGGAACAGCTCAATGCCGTGCTTCAGACCCGCGCCACCGCCCGAGGCTTGATCGTGAACATGTCCGGGGTGCTGTTCCAGAACGGAAAGGCGACGTTGCTGCCCGCCGCACGCGAGAAGCTCTCCAAGATCGCCGGCATCCTCTCGACCCATAAGGGGCTGAAGATCGAGGCCGACGGATTCACGGACAGCAACGGCAGCGATGAGCTCAATCAGCGCCTCTCCGAGGCCCGGGCCAAGAACGTCCAAGACTATCTTGTGAGCCAGGGCGTCCAGGGTGATTCCGTCACCTCCAAGGGGTTCGGAAAAGCCAGCCCCATCGCCTCCAATGACACGAACGCCGGCCGGCAGGAAAACCGGCGGGTGGAACTGGTGGTTTCCGGCGAAGGTCTCACGACCCCAGCAGCTGCTGGGCAGTGAACAAGGTTTTTCATCGGCATCCTTCCCAACGCAGGATTTCCATCCATCCCGCAATAGGAGAACCAAGATGAGCCAGCAGGCCGGGTCTTCAAGCTCACCCGTCGAAGCCTCGAGCTTCATCGGCACTGAGTTGGAACAGCGCTTTGGTGAAGCCGCCAAAGATCTGCAAGGTTGAGAGCCTTGGGCGCGGCTGGGCCATCAGCAAGCCAGGATTGGAACAAGGTCCTCTCGGGATCCTCGGTTCCAGGATATCTGCGGAGGTCCCATGCGTACCAAGATTAACGAAATCCAGATGGTCTACACGGACGAGGGGGACGGTATCCCCCTCGTTTTTCTCCACGGCTTTCCTCTGACCCGAAACACCTGGTCAAAACAGGTGGAGGCGTTCAAGTCCAGCTACCGAGTGATCGCACCAGACCTGCGTGGACTTGGCGAGACTGAGGCCACGCCAGGGCCCGTACCCATGAGCCGCTTTGCCGAGGATCTCAACGCCTTGTTGCATCACCTGGGCACAGGTCCCGTCATTCTGGTCGGCCACTCCATGGGGGGTTATGTGGCCTTGGCCTTCGCGAAGGCCTTTCCCAAGGCGCTTCGGGCGCTGGTACTGGTGGGCACGAAAGCCGGCGCAGATTCGCCGGAGGGTGCCGCCGCGCGCCGGGTGCTGGCGGACAAGGTGAGGGCAGGGGGCACCTCGGTGGTGGTGGAGGCCATGGCTCCGAAAATGCTCTCGGCCACCCAGACGGATGGGGCCATGTCCGCTTCCGTACGAGAATTCATGGCAACAGCCAGCCCCGAGGGCGTTGTCAGCGCCCTGCTGGGTATGGCGGAACGGCCTGATGCCGGGTCCTGGCTTGGGAAGATCCGGGTGAGAACCCTGGTGATTGCTGGCGCGGACGACAAGATTATTCCACCCAGTGAATCTGAAACCCTGATGCTGGGCATCCCCAGCGCCCAGTTGAAGATCATCCCCAGGGCTGGCCACCTCGTCGCTTTCGAACAAAGCCATGCCTTCAACGACGCCTTGAGAGAGTGGCTGGCCTGGGGTTCGAGTTCCCGCTACAACCCCATGGGCGAACAGAAGGTATGAGGTGATGGCCATGGCACAGGATGAGCAGATGGGGGGCACCCATCCGCCTGCTGGGGGAAGCGGTTCGCTGGTTCCGACGATCCTGGGCCTCGTGGCGTGGATGATCCAACGGCAAGCGACTCCGTCCTTGAAGCCGTTGGAGCTGAATCCATGGAGCCCCGCCAGGCAGCCGAACCCAAAGAACGGCCCAAGTTGAGAGCACCTGCAGAGCAGCCAACGCCCGGGAAATCCCATTCGGAGAAGGTGCCTCTGCTCGAGCGGCTTGGACCGGGGCTGGTCACCGGGGCTTCGGATGACGACCCCAGCGGCATCGCCACCTACTCTCAGGCTGGGGCCGCCTACGGGTTCTCCCTGCTCTGGACGATGGTGTTCTCCTTTCCCCTGATGAGTGGAATCCAGGAGATCAGCGCCCGCATCGGCCGGGTCACGGGCCGGGGGCTCGCGGGCAATATCCGTCGCCACTACTCTCCATGGGTGCTGTACCCCGTGGTGGTTCTGCTGGTTCTGGCAAATACCATCAACCTTGGTGCCGATATCGGCGCCATGGGATCGGCGCTGCAATTGTTGATCGGCGGCCCGGCCCTTTTATATGCCATCGGCTTTGCCGCGCTCTGTCTCATCCTCGAGATCTTCGTCACCTACCGGCGGTACTCCCGGTATCTCAAGTGGCTGACCCTCGTGTTGTTCAGCTATGTCGCGACCGCGTTCTTCGTGACGGTTCCCTGGCGGGAGGTCGCCCTGGGGACCTTCATTCCGACGTTTTCGAACCGCAGCGAATACTGGGCGACCTTCATCGCCATTCTCGGTACCACCATCAGTCCTTACCTGTTCTTCTGGCAGGCGTCCCAGGAAACCGAAGAAATTCGGAACCACCCCGCTGAAGAGGCTCTGAACAAGAAGCCCTGGCAGGCGCGTGTCCAGTTCGGCCGCATCCGTCTGGACACCATGGCGGGCATGTTCATCTCCAATATCATCGCCTTCTTCATCATTCTCGCGGCCGCCGCGACGCTCCATGCGCACGGCATCACCGACATCCAGACAGCCGATCAGGCCGCCGGAGCCCTGCGCCCCTTCGCGGGCCGGTTCGCCTTTACGCTGTTTGCCGTGGGGATCATCGGCACCGGGCTCCTCGCCGTGCCGGTGTTGGCGGGCTCGGCGGCCTATGCGTTGGGCGAAGCCCTGAAGTGGCCCACGGGCCTGGACCGCAAACCGCTGGCTGCCAAAGGGTTTTATGGCGTGTTGACGGCGGCCACGGTGCTCGGGCTGGCCATCAACTTTCCCGTGGTGCAGCGGCATCTCCACGTGACGCCCATCAAGGCCCTGTTTGTGTGCGCCATCATCAATGGAGTCGTCGCCGTGCCGATCATGGTCGTCGTCATGCTCATGGCAGGCAATGAGAAGGTCATGGGGAAGTTCTCATTGAGTTCGGGAATGCTGCGAGCCCTTGGTTGGGTTGCGACCGGGGTGATGTTCCTGGCTGCCGTGGGAATGTTCATCACCCTGAAGGCGTAGGACCGCCAGACATGGCCCGGCACGCCGGGAGACCAGCCGCAATCCGCAAGGAGGTTCACCCATGAAAGCACTCGTTTTCCATGGTCCCGGCAAGATCGCCTTAGAAGACAGGCCCAAGCCGGTCATCAGTGCGCCCACGGATGCCATCGTCAAGATCACGAAGACGACCATTTGCGGCACCGATTTGCACATCATGAAAGGCGATGTGCCCGCAGTGACGGATGGCCGGATCCTGGGGCATGAGGGCGTCGGCATCGTCGAGCAGACCGGCGGGAGCGTCTCGACCTTCAAGGTTGGCGATCGTGTCTTGATTTCGTGCATCTCCTCCTGCGGGAAATGCGGCAACTGCAAGAAAGGCATGTACTCGCATTGTGAAAATGGGGGCGGCTGGATCCTGGGGAATCTGATCGACGGGACCCAGGCCGAATTCGTGCTGACCCCTTTCGCGGACAACAGCCTGTATCCGATTCCCGCCGGAGCCGATGAAGAAGCGCTGGTCATGCTGAGCGACATTCTGCCCACGGGGTTCGAATGCGGGGTCCTCAGCGGACAGGTCAAGCCCGGCGATACGGTGGCGATTGTGGGGGGCGGCCCCATCGGCTTGGCGGCTTTGCTGACGGCGCAATTCTATTCACCGGCCGACCTCATCGTGATCGATGTCGATGACCATCGCCTGGAGGTCGCCAGGACATTTGGAGCGACGAAGGTCATCAACAACAGTGATGGCGGCGCGGTGGAGAAGGTGATGGCGCTTACCGGCAACCGGGGTGTGGACGTGGCCATCGAAGCCATCGGGATACCGGCGAGTTTCGACGTGTGCCAGGCCATCGTGGCGGCGGGCGGTCATATCGCGAATATTGGCGTGCATGGCAAACCCGTCCAGCTGAACCTGGACAAGCTCTGGTCCCACAACATCACCCTCACCACGCGACTGGTCGACACCGTGACGACCCCGATGCTTTTGAAAACAGTGATGTCTGGGAAGCTCCTGCCCACCCCGCTCATCACGCACCACTTTGCGCTGGGTGACGTGGTGAAGGCCTACTCCACCTTCGGCAACGCCATGAAGGAACGCGCCCTGAAAGTGATCATCACCAACGGCTAGGCACGGCTACCCTTGACGTTCTTGATTGGAGTTCCCCATGCAGTGCCCGAGCAGGCCGCAGCAAAGGGTTCCACCAGGCCTTCCTCGCCTGGGGGCCACCCATCGTCTGTGGTTCTGGCCGCTCGCGGTCTGCCTGGTGCTCTCGGCCTGCGCCCGTTTGCCAGACCTGAAATACCTGAAGGAACCCATCAATAAGCCTGTTGCTCCCCGCGTCGTCGATGGGCAGGGAAGGTTGAGCGATACGGATGCCGCAGCGGTGCTCGCCAAGCGTCTGGGGCATTCCAAGGTGGATGCCAAGATGCTGGCGGGTCTGGAAGAAGCCGCGACAGGGCGACCGCTCATCGCGGGGAACAAGGTCACGCTGCTGTTCGATGGGCCCAGGACCATCGCCGCGATGATGGCGGCGGTGGAGGCGGCCAAGGACAGCATCAACCTGGAAACCTACCTCTTCGAACAGGATCCGCTGGGGTTGAAATTTTCCGATCTCCTCATTGCCAAGCAGAAGGCAGGCGTCCAGGTCAACATCATCTACGACTGCGTCGGCACGCTGGGTACGCCCCAGGCCTTCTTCGACCGGATGCAGGAGGTGGGCATTCGGCTGCTGCCCTTCCAACCCGTGAACCCCCTCCACCGGCCTTTGGGCTGGCGCATCAACAACCGCGACCACAGGAAGATCCTGGTGGTGGACGGCAAGGTGGCCTTCGCCGGGGGCGTGAACATCGCTGCCGCGTATACGCGGAGCTCTTCATTCAGGTCCCGCGGCAAAGCCCGCGCCTCTGCTTCTGCTTCTGCCCCTGCTTCTGTAGGCTGGCGCGACACCCACATTCAGATCAATGGACCCGCCGTGGCCGCGTTGCAGTGGATGTTCCTGGACAACTGGGCCAGCCAAAGGAAGGCGACCTGCCTGAACGGGACTATTTCCCCACGCTTGCGCCCGCCGGAGATAAGGTGCTCAGGGTCCTCAAAAGCCAGCCCGGAAGCAACCACGAGATCTTCAAGGCCTACTATGTGGCGATCCAGGGCGCCAAGACCTCCATCCACATCGCCTCTGCCTACTTTGTCCCGGATGTCCAGATCATGAAGGCCCTGCTCGATGCAGCGAGACGGGGCGTGGACGTGAAGATCATTCTGCCCAGTGTCTCGGACAGTGCCCTGGTGTTGCATGCGGGGCATTCCTTATATACCGAGATGCTCAAGGCCGGAATCAAAGTCTACGAGTTGAAGGCCTCGGTTCTGCACGCCAAGACCGCGGTCATCGATGGCACCTGGTCCACGGTGGGCTCCACCAACTTGGACATGCGGAGCTTCCTGCATAACAAGGAAGTCAATGTGGTCGTCATGGGGGATGGTTTCGGGAAGGAAATGGAGCGCGCCTTCCAGGACGACCTGGAGGATTCCAAGGAGATCACGCTGAAACAGTGGAAGCAGCGCCCCATCGCACAGCGCTTCAAGGAGTTTTTCTCACGGCTCCTGGCCTACTGGCTCTGAGTCGCGTCGGACGCTTCCCTGGCCCCGATTGAAATGCTACTCGCTGAGGTGGATCATTCCCCCCCCTGACCTTTGACGCTCTCCCGAATCGCAGATGCCTTCTGACGGCGGCTTCATGACGGCGGTACCCCCAATCCATTCCCCAGCCAGCCTCGACCTCGATAAATTCGCGGGCCTTGCAGAACCGGAAGCGCAGCTTCGCCTGGAGCGCGATGGCGCCAATGAACTGCCCTCCCGCGAGAAGCGGGGACTGTGGGCCATTGCCTGGGAGGTGGTCCGCGAGCCCATGTTTCTCATGCTCGTGGCGGCGGGCGCCCTTTATCTGGTCATGGGAGAGCCGAAGGATGCCCTAATGCTCCTTGGCTTCGTCTTCGTGGTCATGAGCATCACCATCGTGCAGGAACGACGGACGGAACATGCCCTGGAGGCCCTGCGGGATCTCTCCAGCCCGCGGGCGCTGGTGATCCGGGGCGGTCAGCAGCGGCGCATCCCTGGCCGCGATGTCGTCGCCGGCGACTTCCTGGTGTTGGTGGAGGGCGACCGGGTTCCGGCGGATGCCCTCCTGCGTGCCGGCAGCCACCTGTCCGTGGACGAGTCCCTGCTCACCGGGGAATCCGTTCCCGTGCGCAAATCAGCCTCGACCGAGGCGCAAACCCTGAACGCTCCCGGTGGAGATGATTTGCCCTCCCTGTTCTCGGGAACGCTGGTGACGGCGGGCCAGGGCGTGGCTGAGGTTCGGGGCACCGGCCTTCGCACGGAACTGGGGAAGGTCGGGAAGGCCTTGCAGCAGGTGGAGCCGGAGGCCACGTTCCTCCAGAAGGAAACCGGCCGGCTGGTGCGTGTGCTTGCGCTCGTCGGTTTAAGTGCTTGCGTGGGAGTGGTCGTCCTCTACGCCCTGACCAGGGGAGGGGGGAGTCAGGTCTGGAAGGAGGGAATGCTGGCCGGCATTGCGCTGGCCATGGCCATCCTTCCCGAAGAGTTTCCCGTGATCCTCACCGTGTTCCTGGCCCTCGGAGCCTGGCGCATCTCCCGCAGCCGGGTGCTCACCCGGCGCCTGCCCGCCATCGAGAGCCTGGGTGCGGCGACCGTTCTCTGTGTGGACAAGACGGGAACCCTGACCCTCAACCAAATGACGCTCAAACGGCTGGATGTGGATGGCCTTTCCCAGGATCTCGCCCAGGTTGGGGAGGCCTTGCCGGATCCGGTTCATGAGCTGATGGAATTCGCCATCCTGGCCAGCAAGCGGGATCCGTTTGATCCCATGGAACGGGCCCTGCATGAGGCTGGAAAGACCTGGCTGATGGAGACGGACCACCTCCATCCCGACTGGACCCTGGCGAAGGAATTCCCGCTCGCGCCCGACCTGCTGGCGGTCACCCAAGCCTGGAATGGCGGTGTCGACCAGGTCATGGTGGCCACCAAAGGCGCACCCGAAGCCGTGGTGGATCTCTGCCATCTGCCCGCGGACCGCCGGACACAGGTCGAGGCCCGGGTCCAGGAACTGGCCTCCCAGGGGCTGCGCGTCCTCGGGGTGGCCCGAGGAAACTACCGCACCGCCGAGCTGCCGGAGGCGCATCACGACCTGAAGCTGGAATTCATCGGCCTGCTGGGGCTGGAGGATCCCGTGCGACCCACGGTCCCGGCTGCGGTGGCGGAATGCCGCACGGCGGGCATCCGCGTGATGATGATCACCGGCGATTATCCGGCCACCGCCGAGAGCATCGCCCGGCAGGCCGGGATCGCCGATCCCGAGAAGGTCATTACGGGGCCCGAATTAAACCAGATGAGCGATGAGACCCTCGCGGAACGGATCCGCGAGGTCAATGTGTTCGCCCGCGTGGTTCCGGAACAGAAGCTCCGGCTCGTGACCGCGCTCAAGGCCAACCACGAGGTGGTGGCCATGACGGGTGATGGTGTGAACGATGCCCCCGCGCTCAAGGCCGCCCATATCGGCGTGGCCATGGGCGGCCGGGGCACCGACGTGGCCCGGGAAGCCGCGTCCCTGGTGCTGCTGGATGACGATTTCTCCTCCATCGTGGCCGCGGTCAAGCTCGGGCGCCGCATCTACGACAACATCCGCAAGGCGGTGGCCTTCACCTTCGCCGTGCATGTCCCCATCGCCGGACTGTCCATCCTCCCGGTGTTCTTTCCTGGTTGGCCGCTGCTCTTGCTGCCGGTTCACATCGTGTTTCTGGAACTGGTGATCGATCCATCCTGCTCCCTGGTTTTCGAGGCCGAGGAGGCTGAAACGAATGTCATGCAACGGCCGCCCAGGGATCCCAACGAACGCCTGTTCAGCCTGAAGTCCATCGGGATGGCCCTGCTGCAAGGCGGCACGGCCCTGATGGCCTGCCTGGTGGTGTACTTCCTGGCTCGCCCCAGCCAGGGAAACGATGCCGCCCGCGCGCTCACCTTCGCGGCCCTGGTGGTGTCGTTCATGGCCATCATCCTGGCCAACCGATCCTGGACGCTTAGCATCGTCGGTAGTCTAAGAAACCCCAATGCCGCGCTCTGGTGGGTGCTTGGAGGTACGAGTGCCTTTCTTGCCCTGGTGCTGTATTGGCCGGTGGCCCAGCGCCTTTTCCACTTCGCCCCGGTGCAGGGCCTGGATCTGTTGCTGGCCTGCGTGGCCGGCTTCGCGAGCATTCTCTGGTTCGAAGGGCTCAAGCTCCTGCGCCGCCGGACCCCTTCCCCTGCCGGAGGCCTCGGATGAATGACCTCCAACCCGCAGGCCCCACGGACTCGCCCGCGGTTCCGAGGCGGGATCCCGTGGACGAGGTCGTTGCGAGACTGGAGTCGCCGGCGGCGGAAGGGGAGCGCTGGCTTGCGGGCTACGCCAAACATAAAGTCCGGATGGATCAGCTCTACCGGGTGGCACTGCCGTTGATCCCCCCACGGGTGAGGGTCCTCGACCTCGGCTGTGGCCTGGGCCTCCTGGGCCTGCTCCTGGAGGCGAGGGGCCAGGGGAACGAAACCCACGGCATTGAATGGGATCTGGCTAAGGCTCGCTTCGCCGGGAGAATGGCCGAGGGAAACGCTTCAATCCGCGTGGTCTGCGGCGATTTGTTCACGGAACCCTGGCCAGCCTGCTCGGTGGTGGCGGTGCTGGATGTGCTTCACTACCTCCCCGCTGAACGGCAGCGGGCACTGCTGCTTAGAATTGGCGCCCACCTGCCGGAAAGTGGCCGGTTGCTGGTTCGCGTGATGGATGCCCGGGCCAGGGGGGTGGCGACCTTGACCCGCCTGTGTGAGCAGCTGGCGGTCACCCTTGGGTGGAACCGGGCACCGCGGGTGCATTGGCGGCCCCTGACGGAGGTTCGCCGCGATATTCGGGCGGCTGGCTTCGAGATCCTACCCACCCCGGGGGAGACGGAGCGCTGCTTCGGGAACCACCTCCTGGTGGGCGAAAAACCGAAAACGGTCCCCGACGCCATCCTGGGTTCGGCCCTTGGGTAAGGTCGGTCGTCGCGACCTGTGGGCCAGCCGACGACCTTGAAGGCACCAGAGAGGCCGTTACGCATCGAAATGATGGAATCAGCCCTTCGTCTTGATTGAATGGGCCCCTTCACCGAGCTTCAAAAATAAATTTAAGTTGAACAAAATAATAACAATACAATTTGGCCCGAAAAGTGCCGGTCCCTTGGGATGCGCTCGGGCCAAGGGTTTGTCCATAGCACGATGATCGGGGAGGTTCCCCCTTGTCCGCCGGAACCGGCTCCCCGAACCAACCCCCGCCTCCGATCCGCCCGACACGAGATACCAGCCATTCACCCAAGGGGAGGTAAACACCATGAAATCGTTTGGACTTATCAACATTGGGGTACTGCCTCTGCTGCTGGAAGCCATGGTGCCGCTCTACGGTCAGCACGAGCAACGTAATCAGGAATCAAAGCGCCCCAACCAGGAACAGGAAGCCAGGCCCGAAGGCCGGGAAGCGAGGCCCAGGCGGGATCAGGAGGAGCGGCAGCGCCCCCAGGAAGCCAGGCCTGAAAGGCCGCCCCAGCAGGCCACCCGGCCCGAAGGGCTGGAAGCGAGGCCACAGAGGGGCCAGGAGGACAGGCAGCGTGCCCAGGAAGCCAGGCCCGAGAGGCAGCCTCCTCCGCCCCGGCCAGCCAATCAGGAACCCCAGCAGCGGGTCAGGGTGCCGCAAGAACACGAACGCCAGCCGGACGCCAGGGGGCGACAAGAACAGCAGCGCCAGAGGCAGGCCCCTCGCCCCTTGCCGCAGCAGCAAGCGCGCGAACGCGAACATCGGACCGTCTGGCACGAGCATCGCGCCGAGAACTGGCAGTCCCAGCACCGCACCTGGCAGGACCGGGGCGGCTATCAGGGCTACCGGATCCCGGAGGCCCGTTACCGTGGCACCTTTGGCCCCGGCCACCGATTCCGGATGTACAGCTACCCCTTGATCGTGGTGGGCGGGTATCCGCGCTTCCAGTTCGGGGGGTTCTGGTTCAGCGTCATGGACCCATGGCCGGAATACTGGTCCGACGACTGGTACGGCGACGATGACATGTACGTGGACTACTATTCCGGCGGCTACTACCTGCGTAACCGCCGGCACCCTCAGGACCGGATCGCGATCACCGTCAGCATCAACTGAGCAGGCGCGCAGAAAGTTCCAGATTCAGCAGGAGATAGCGTGAGCTCACCATGGGACCTGGTCTCCGAACCGGGTGAGTCCATCCAGGTTGCGGTCGTGGTGGCCCATCCGGACGATGAAATCCTATGGGCCGGCGGTCTCCTGTTGAGCCATCCCGAGTGGTTGCCGTTCATCGTGACCCTCTGCCGCGGCAAGGATTCCGACCGGGCCCCCAAATTCCAGAGGGTCCTGGCGCGGTTGGGGGCGAAGGGCGCCATGGCTGACCTGGACGATGGTCCGGACCAGCAGCCTCTCCCGCCCTCCGTAGTGAAGGACACCATTCTGGCGTTGCTGCCGGGGCGGGAGTACGAGCTTCTGCTGACCCATGCCCCCCATGGCGAGTACACCTGGCATCGGCGGCACGAGGAAGTCGCCCGGGCGGTGCAGGAGTTATGGCGGGACGGACAACTCCGAGCCAAACGCATGTGGCAGTTCTCCTACGAAGACGGCGGCGGGGCCTATGCCCCCCGGCCCAATATGGGGGCTGATCTCACCCTGCCCCTGTCGGAGGAGGTCTGGACCCGGAAATTTGGAATCATCACCGACCTCTATGGGTTCGGCGAGGCCAGCTGGGAAGCCCTGGCGGCGGCCCGCACGGAAGCCTTCTGTTGTTTCAGTGAACCGGGCTCCATTCCTGGGCCAGAGGCCCCTGACCGGAGCCCGAGCTCATGAAGATCCTGGTGCTTTACAGCTATCCACCGGAGCCGGGCGGCTTGGCGACCCAGGGAGATCTCCTGTACCAGGGGCTCCTGGAAATCGGGGTGGATGCCCGTGCGGCCAACCTCCGCTCGGATCTGGAAAAGGAATGGTACTACCGCTGGTTCCAGCCGGATGCCGTGGTGGGCGTCGGCTTCTGGGGCGACGTGCCCGATATCGTCATGCATCCCCAGCGCTTCGGGATGCGGGCCGTGCCCTGGATTCTGGCGGACGGGTACGTGGCGAACTACCGCGATGTGCTGGACCGGATGCCCCTCATCCTGGTGACCTCGGACTGGGTGCGGGAGACCTTCGTGCGGGACGGCATCCGGGCCGATCACACGATGACCTTGCCCGTCGGATGCGATACGGATGCCTTCACCCCCAGGGAGCCGGACGATCCCAAGGTAAGGGCCGTGCGGGCGAGCCTGGGGGTGCTGCCAGGGGAACTCATGATCCTCACGGTGGGGGGCGATGCCGCCTCCAAAGGCGGACGGGAAGTGATGGAGGCGCTGGCGACCCTGGGGAACGAGGTGCCCCCCTGGCGCTACGTCTGCAAGGTCTGGCCTCAGGGACGGACCTACGAGCAGAACCAGTTCGATGCCCAGCTGGCGCGAGAGCTCGGAATCTTTGATCGGGTCAGCTTTCAGACCTACCAGCTCTCACGGAACTTCATGCCGTACCTCCTCGCCGCCTGCGATATCTACGCGGCCCCCTCCAGGCTGGAGGGGTTCGGGATGCCCCAGGTGGAGGCGGGGGCCTGCGGCAAACCCGTCATCGGGATCCGGGCCATGGCCATGCTGGATACGCTGGTCCATGGGGAAACGGCGTATCTCGCCCGGGTGGCCGAGGAAATCCACATCACCGAGACGGTGCTGGGGCCGGAATCGGGCTTCGAGCCCGGCCATCATGTGGTCTTCGACCAGCCGCGCGTCTCGGACTACCGGGCCTGCTCGAAGGATATCGCCGAGGCCTTGAAGCGCCTGCTCAACGAGGCCGATCTCCGGAAGCGCATGGGCGCGGCGGGACGGCGCAGGGTGGTGGAGCTCTACGATTACCGGGTCGTGGCGAAGCGCCTCGTGGAGCTGCTCCGAGAAAGGAACCCCTGACATGGACGCTTCGGTTCAGCAAGCCAAGGCCGCCGCCATGGATGTGCTACTGCACAACGCCGCCGGCCCGTACGACGGCCTTCCGCGCACGGCGGGCTGGGGCTATCCAGAACCCTACACCCGGGATCTCCTCATTTCTGCCTTGGGCATCTTCGCCTCTGGCCACGGGGATCTGCTCCGCTCGTTGCGAAGGGTGCTCGAAACCCTGGCCCTGAACCAGAGCCCTCGCGGTCAGATCCCCTCCATGGTGCATGACCGGGAGAACCGGGGAGCGAGCGATACGACGCCTCTCTTCCTTTTGGTCCTGGGCATGTTCCGTCGTGTCACGGGAGAGCCCTCCTTTCTCGAAGCGGCCGGCGCGAAGGCCCTGCATTGGATGGACTACCAGACCATTGACGACCGGGAGCTGGTCGGTCAGCAGCCCACCAGCGACTGGCGGGACGAACAGTGGGTGCTGGGGCATGGCCTCTACGTCAACGCCCTCGTGCACGGCTATTTGAACGTCCTGGGCCTTGGGGACCGGGCGGAAGCCCTGCGGCTCGCCGCGAACCGCGAGGGCGGCGGAGGCTTCGCCACCGAGGGGCAACCCGTGTACGCCTTGTGGTTTTACAAGGTGCTGCGGGACAAGCGGTGCGACCTGCTTGGCAACAGCCTCGCCATCCTGACGGGGCTGGCGGAGCCTACCCGAGCGCGGAGCATGGTGGCCTGGATCGAGGCGCAGTGTGCCGACCTGCGAGCCCGGGGCGACCTCGCCCTGGCCTTGCCGCCCTGCTTCTTCCCCTTCATCCAGCCTGCGGACCCTGATTGGCACCCCCGGTACGGGCGCTATAACCGGCCGGGCCACTACCACAACGGCGGCGTGTGGCCCTTTGTCTGCGGCTTCTACATCGCCGCCCTCGTGGCCGCGGGGGAACAGCGCCTCGCGGAAGAAAAGTTGCAGGCCCTGACCCTGCTCGCACGGCCCATCAGGAAGGCGCGTCCGGTCTTTCCTGAGGCTTTCGGGTTCAACGAGTGGTTCCGCGCCCAGGAGGGCACCCCGGCGGGCGAGGATTGGCAGACCTGGTCCGCCGCCATGTACCTCTATGCGGCCGCGTGTGTGGAGACTGGATCAGGGCTGTATTTCTAAAAACGGCGTTGGGCGACGGTTCGGGTGGAAGGATTTCATTGTGCTGCGACGTACCCATTCAGACCATCCTTGACGCAGGGGACACCCACCATGACCCGCAAGAAAACCGACCTGCCCACTCGGAAACCCAAAAAGCAGCCCCTGTCTTCCGGGTCGGTCGAGCCGTTTCCCAAATCAGACGAGGCTGAAGCAGTCGAACCCGGCAGCAGCCCGGCGGTGGCCTTCCCCATCGTGGGCCTTGGCGCCTCGGCCGGGGGGCTCAAGGCCTTCGAGGCC
>JANXYT010000497.1 GCA_025355915.1 Holophagaceae bacterium | reverse complement strand
TTGGTTGGGGGGGGGGGGGGCGGGGTCGGCCAAGCCTTTGGAATCCGTGGCCGTCAGCTGGACGGTGTACGTTCCCGCGGTGGCGTAGGTGTGCGCGGGTGGCGCCAGGACCGTGGAGGTGGTCCCATCGCCGAAGGTCCAGACCACGGTGACCGTATCCCCGTTGGGATCAGACGCGGTTCCGGTGAAGGTGACCGATTGTCCGGCCGTGATGCTGACGTTGGCGCTGGGCGCCGTGATCGTGGCGGTGGGGGGTGCGTTCGTGACGATGGCCTGCACCGTGATGGTGCGGGTGGGTGGATTCGGGTCGGCGAGGCCCTTCGAATCAGTGGCGGTCATGCGGACCGTGTAGACGCCGGCCGTGGTGAAGATGTGCGCGCCCGGTGCCAGCAGCGTGGAGGTGCCGCCATCGCCGAAGGTCCAAAGGACGGTAACCGTGTCTCCATCCGGGTCCGAGGCAGATCCGGTGAAGCTGATGGACTGCCCGGTCGAGATGGTGACGTTTCCGGAAGGCGCGGTGATCGTCCCAGTGGGGGCCCGGTTGGTCGTGGCCTGCTGGACGGTGATCGTGCGCGTGGGCGGGGCCGGGTCACTCAGGCCGCGCGAATCCGTGGCCGTCAGGGTCACGGTGTAGGTGCCGGCGATGGGGAAGGCATGGCTCCCCGGAGTCAGGGAGGCAGAGGTCGTTCCGTCCCCGAAGGTCCAGAGGACCGTGACGGCATCACCATCGGGATCCGAGGCCGTGCCAGCGAAGCTCACGGACTCGCCTGTCTGGATGGTCACATCGGCGGCTGGGGCCGTGATGACCCCCTTTGGCGCCTGGTTTGCGGTGGTAACCGCCGACACGATCTGGCCGCGGATCTCACCGGTGGCTTGGCTGCGGGTGGTCACGTTCACATAGATCCCGCCGGCGGCAAGGGCATCGGTGAAGCCTTTCCAGTTCCCGGCAAAGGGGCCTTTGAGGCTGGCCGGACGGAGTCGTCCCGAAGCGGAGAACCCCCTGCTGATGCTGGCTGCGCCGTGGTCATCATCCTCGTCATCGCCTTCGTCATCGCCGCGGGAAAGGGTCGCGACCAGGGGTCCTACCACTCCGCTGGCACCCTGGCGGAGTTCAATGCGCTGGACGCGGCTGATGTCGGTGAGGGCGATTTTGAAGGCCATGGAAGGGCCCGAGGAATAGTGATCCTCGGATTCCGAGGAGGAGGATTCGGTCGACGCCGCCTTGAGACGGAAGGTCGCCTGTCCCTTGGCCGTCGTGGTCACGGGGGGCACTTCATTCGCTCCGGTCAGCGTGGCCGTGAATTGGGGGGCCGTGGCCGCCGGCTGGGTGGGTACGGCCGTCATGACCAGGCCACGGCTGGCGCTGGTCCAGTAGATGTTGCCGTTGGCCGCCACGGCGACGCCCGCGGGTTGAGGATCGCCCTGGTGGATGACGGTCCGTTTCAAGGTGGCGAGATCCAGGGCATTGACGGTATTGCGGCCGCCGGCCTCTCCGCTGACACCAGGCGTCGGAACTTCCGTGAAGTAGAGGATGTCCTCCGACGGATCAAGGGCAATCGCCTGGGGATGGTTGAGCCCGGACACCACCACATTGCCGGCGCCATTCTTGGCGCGGTGATAGATGACGCCGTCCTGGTTGCTGGTCCAATAGAGATCCCCGGTGGAGGCTGCCGCGAGGGCGGTTTTGGCCGGACCGCCAGAGTCAGGGGTGGTCGAGGAGAGGTTTCCCATCACGAAAACGGCCGCGACATCGCTCCCGGTCAGGGTGGGGGCGGCCCCCGCGATGTAGACCCGGTCTTCGGCATCGACAGCGATGGTCGTGGCGGGGAGGATCCCGCCGGTATGAAGGACCGCGGGGGCGCCGTTCCGGCTGTCCTGGGTCATGAGGGAACCCTTCGAGCCGTCCATCCAATAGAGCCTTCCGGCCCGATTGGCCGCGAACCCCGAAAGCACAGCCAGGCCAGTTCCCAGCTGGGTCATTTGACCGGTCTTCAGGTCCAGCTTCGCCAGGGAAGCGTCTGCGGGCGCCGCGGGTTTCTGGGCGAGGATGAGCGATTCGTCCCCTGCCAGCGCCAGACCGGTGGGACTGGTCAGACCAGAGGCTGCCACCCGGTAGGTATAGGGCGTGTTTGCCGGTTGGGCTGGCGGTGGGGTCGTTTGGTCCGTTTGGGCCGTCGAGCTTTTACCGCAGTTAAATGCAGAAAGCAGTATAAGCGGAGCTCCCAGCAATAATGTGAGTCGCTTGAGTCGAACATTCATACACCCTCCTAGGTCTATGGTTGGGTCGTTCTATGATCAGGTTTGGTGAGAGTTTCAGCGCTGACCAGGGGCGCTGACCTGCCTCTTGGCCTCCCCTCCATGGAGCCAGAAGTCAATCTATGTTCGATTTCCACCATGGTCAAATCCAATAAAAAAAATCGATAGATATTCGCTCTATTGACTAAATTTTGGCCGTACAATTTTTATATAAGTTATTTTAAACATTAAATTTATATAAATAATTTTTCGATTTTATTGAACTAATTATATTCGATTAAATTTCGCAAAATAGATATAATTAATCATTAATTCATGATAAATTGATCTATGGTCTTGGCGCAGGTCGACCTAAAACTAGGCAAAAAAAGACCTCTAATTTATTCTGGAACGGGGCCTTGTCTAGATTTGGGCTAAAGGATTGCCGTTGCCAACCGGTGGGAGGTCTCGGGTCAGGCCGGTGAGGCAACCCTTACCGGAAACGGCGGAGCGACCTTCGGCTAAGGTTGGTTATACAAAACTGTCAATAGTTTTAAGATTGGATACAATTTTGTAGAATTTCCCACCGGAGCTGCCATGGCTACCTCTGAGGACGCCCTTCGCCTTGCGCCCCTGCTGGAGGTGAGCCATGCCCTGGCCGCCTCGGATATCCGGGCGGCCCTGCCCCGGGTCTTGGAGATCCTGGCGGAGGGCTTCGGGGCCTTGAACGGCGCCATCCTGCTGGCGGACGACGAGGGGAAGGGGCTGCGCATCGAGGCCGCCCGGGGCCTGTCGCCGCGGGCCACGGAGCGGGCCCACTACAAGGCAGGCGAGGGCATCAACGGCCGGGTGCTGGTGAGCGGGAAGGCCGTCGTGCTGCCCCAGGCGAGCCAGGAGCCGCTGTTTTTGGACCGGACCGGCGTGCTCAAGGAGCAGAAGCGCCAGAAGGCGGAGCTGTCCTTCTTCTGCGTGCCGATCTTCCTGGACCAGAAGACGGCGGGAACCCTCTGCCTCACCGTGCCCTACGACCGCCTGCGCGATTTCGATCGGGACACCAAGCTGCTCCAGATCGCGGCCTCCATGGTGGGCCTGGCCATGAAGGTGGCCCGGCTGGTGGCCGCGGACCGGCAGCGCCTCGTCGAGGAGAACCAGCAGCTGCGCCTGGAACTGCGAGAGCGCTACGACCTGCGCCACCTCATCGGGCACAGCCACGCCATGCAGCGGGTGTATGAGGCGGTGGCCCAGGCCGCGCCCAGCAACACCACCGTGCTCATCCGGGGCGAATCGGGCACCGGCAAGGAACTGGCGGCCCACGCCCTCCACTACAATTCACCGCGAGCGGGGAAGCCCTTCATCAAGGTGAGCTGTGGCGCCCTTCCGGAAAACCTCATCGAGTCGGAGCTATTCGGGTACGAGCCCGGCGCGTTCACGGACGCCCGCCACCAGAAGAAGGGCCGGTTCGAGCTGGCTCACGGCGGCACGCTGTTCCTGGACGAAGTGGGTGAACTGTCCCCCGCCACCCAGGTGAAACTGCTGCGCGTCCTCCAGGAGCGGGAGTTCGAGCGGCTCGGCGGGGTCCAGCCCGTGAAGGTGGACGTGCGCCTCATCGCCGCCACCCACCGGGATCTGGAGGCTGCGGTGAAGGCGGGCACCTTCCGCGAGGATCTCTATTACCGTCTGCACGTCTTCGAGCTCTTCATGCCGCCGCTGCGGGAGCGGCAGGCGGACATTCTCTTGTTGGCGGACCACTTCGTGGAGAAGATCGCCGTCGCCCAGGGCAAGGATGTCCGGCGCATCTCCACCTCGGCCATCGACATGCTGGTGGCCTACCACTGGCCCGGCAACGTGCGGGAATTGGAGAACGCCATCGAGCGCGCCATCCTCGTCTGTGAAGGCGGGGTGATCCACGCCCACCATCTGCCGCCCTCGCTGCAGACCGCAGAGGTCTCCGGCACCCTTCCGGGGACCGGGTTGGGCGATGCCGTGGCGGCCTTCGAGCGGGATCTGCTGCAGGACGCCCTGAAATCGGCCCGGGGCAACCGGTCCCGCGCGGCGCGACTGCTCCAGACCACGGAGCGGATCCTGAACTACAAGGTGCAGAAGTACGGGCTGGAGCCCGAGCGGTTCCGCAGTTCATAAATCAAGTTTGACAAAAATGTAATTTATTAATATTTTTATTACATTTTTGTTTAGGATAATACTCAAATCATCATCGATCGTACTGATATAAATATAATTATTTCAGTGATTAAAAATTTACCCATGGCGAATCTCAGATCGGCATGACCCCTGCCAATAGGTTAGGGCATGAGGGGCCGATGGTCGGCCCCCTGGAACCCAACCAGCGGAGGGCGCCATGACTACTGGGAGCGCCCATCGTCTGCCATGGGCCCTCGTTGCGCCTATTCCCAGCGCGACGTCGGACAGCTTTCCCATGCGCAGGCGAATCCTGTACCGGGCGCTCGCCGTGGTCGTGGCCCTCGCGGCCATCTCGCCACTGCTCCTGGAGGTCGATCCCCCCCGCGGCATCCAGCAGCTGATTCCTACCCGCGCCGCTGGCAGCCAGGCCCGGCAGGGCGTCCGGAACCTTACCGAACCGGAAATCCGGCCCCTTGCTTCGGGGTTCCCTCTCCACCACTGAGTTCCACCCGCTTTCTCGATGTCGCCAGGGGCTATCCAAGCCCCCAGGCTAGCCATACCCCGGCCGCATGGCCCCTCTTCCGAGTCCGGTGGTGCCACCCCGGACCTGTCCCTCTCTGGAGCGCGTCATGCACCTTCTCAGGGCCCTTCCAGTGCTCGCAGCCATGACGGCCCATCTGGCGGCCCAGAGCCCAGGGGCACCGCCCGCCCCACCGCCCCCACCTTCCATCCAGGGGTTTGGCCTGAGTGGATCGACCACCATCGGCACCCAGTACCTGTTTCGCGGCCTCACCCAGACCGATGGCAAGCCCACGGTCCAGGCGGAATGGGACCTGGTGCATCCCGCGGGTTTCTACCTCAGCACCAGCCTCAGCAACATCTCCTGGTTCACGGATCAGAATGCGGGCATCGCCAGCGCTCCCACGTCCCTCGGGTCGCCAGCCGGGGTGGGCGCCCCTTACTTCCCGGGCAAGGCGAACTCCGCGGGCGTGGAGCTGGATCTGTTTGGCGGTTACAAGTGGGGCTTCGCCAAGGACTGGATCCTGGATGTGGGCCTCTACCGCTACCTCTATCCGGGCACCTACGACAACCTCGGGGCCTACAGGAATCCCGCGACCACCGAGGCCTATCTGGGCCTGGGCTACTCCTGGGCCAGCCTGAAGTATTCCCAGGTCATCAGCGCGAACACGTTCGGGGTCAACAACTCGGGCGGGACAACCTATGTCGATCTCTCCCTGGCCATCCCGCTCGGCGACAGCGGCTGGACGGTGCAGTTGCACGGGGGCAAGACCACCTACGCCACCAAGGCGAACCCTGGCTACTTCCTCAATGGGAGCACCTTGACTGGAGACAACTCCCTGTTCAGCTACACGGACTACAGGCCGGGCATCGCCAAGGAGATCAAGGGCTACACGCTCACCCTCGGAGCCTCCCAGGCCGACACGAAGTCCCGCGCCTCCGACAACGACGTCACGGTCTACGAAAACGCCTTCGGCCGGAACATCGGCAAGGACCGTGTGACCTTCACCATCGCCAAGGTCTTCTGAGCCGAACGATCACCTCGCGTCCGCGCAATCGACCCTTCTTCTCGAGGAGCCTGCTATGGCACGAACCACCCACAGGGGAGAACAGCTCTCTCTGAAGGAAAAAGTCACAAGGCTCACCGACCGGATGAAGGATCCCGAATGGCGCCGGTATGGATTCACGCTGGCCTCCGGAAAGGTGCTCGGTCTTGCCGTGGTGCTC
The DNA here is from genome assembly GCA_025355915.1 of Holophagaceae bacterium. Lineage (GTDB taxonomy): Bacteria > Acidobacteriota > Holophagae > Holophagales > Holophagaceae > Geothrix. The sequence goes on along the minus strand of JANXYT010000497.1, from coordinate 2,128 downwards.
GGCATGATGCTCCTCATTCCAGTGCTGTTGACGGGGACTTCCGCCAGGGCGGACACGCCGACCGCCGCATCGGCGCCAGTTCCGTCGCTCGCGGCCGCCGAACCGGCGGCAGCCGCACCAACTCCGGCTCCAGCACCGGCGCCACCGGTGGTCCTCGCCAAGGACATCGTCAACCCGCTCAATACCGTCTGGACGCTGATCGCGGCCTTCCTGGTCTTCGCGATGCAGGTGGGTTTCGTCATGCTCGAGGCGGGGTTCTGCCGCTCGCGGGAGACGGTGAATGTGCTGGTGGAGTGCGTCTTCGATACCTGTCTGTGCGGCATCCTCTTCTGGGCTTTCGGCTATGCGTTCATGTTCAGCGAAGGCAACGGCTTCATCGGCACCCACTGGTTCTTCCTCAAGGGCGCTCCGGTGACGTACGGAGCCACTGGTGTGGCCATCCTGGCCCACTGGCTCTTCCAGTTCGCCTTCGCGGACACCTGCTCAACCATCACCTCCGGCGCCATGATCGGCCGCACGGATTTCATCGGTGACATCCTCTACAGCTTTGCCGTGTCCGGCTTCATCTATCCCATCATCGGCCACTGGGTCTGGGGGCCCGACGGCTTCCTCGCCACCATGGGCAGCGCGGGCAAATTTCTGCCTTCGCTGGGCATGAACTTCCACGATTTCGCCGGCTCGACCGTGGTGCACACCATCGGCGGTTCGGTCGCCCTCGCGGGCGCCGTGGTGCTGGGACCCCGGCTCGGGCGCAAGTTCAAGCGGGATGGGGGTGGCCCCATGACCCCCCACGACCTCACCATCGCCGTGTGCGGCGGCCTGCTGCTCTGGTTTGGCTGGTACGGCTTCAATCCCGGCAGCACCCTCTCCGCCATGGATTTCGAAGGCATCGGCCGGGTGGCCGCCAACACGACCCTCGCGGCGTGCGCTGCGGGCCTTACCGCGGTCTGCTACATCTACTTTCGCACCGGGAAGTGGGATCCGGGCTCCATCACCAACGGGTTCCTGGCGGGTCTGGTGGCCATCACGGCGCCCTGCTACTGGGTGAGCCCCTTTGGTTCGGTGATGATCGGCGCCATCGCCGGCGTCATCGTGATCCTGGCGGTGGACCTGCTGGAGTACCTGCGCATCGATGACCCCATCGGCGCGGTACCGGTGCACATGGTCAATGGCATCTGGGGCACTCTCTCCCTCGGTCTCTTTGCCAGTGGCCAGTTTTCCGCCATCGGCAGCGATCCCATCGCCCCCGACCTGTCGAACAGGCTCACGGGCCTCTTCTACGGTGGGGGATACAAGGTGCTGGCCGCCCAGGCCATCGGCAGCGCCATCGTCACCGTGGCCACGCTGGCGGTCGCCTTCGCCGTCATGGTGGCCATTGATGCCAAGGGCCTCCTGCGACTTTCGGAGGATGGCGAGCACGATGGCCTGGATATCCACGAGCACGGCATCTCGGCCTATCCCGAGTACGTGATCTCGGCCCTGGCATCCCCCGCTGGCGCGCCCCTGAGGGTGCCCGTCGCCGGAAAGAAGTGAGCGGGCCATAAGTCCGCTTCCTCCGTCCCCCTGTCCGAGGAGTCACCCATGAAAATGATCATTGCCATCATCCGGCCGGACAAATTCGAGGCGGTCCAGGCCGCCTTGGTGGCCAAGGACATCTACCTGATGACGGTCTCCGATGTCCGCGGCTGCGGCACCCAGAAGGGGTTTGCCGAACAGTTCCGGGGCAACAAGATCGGCCTAGTCCGCCTGCTCCCCAAGGTCAAGCTGGAGATCGCGGTGAACGAGGAATATGTCAAACCCGCGGTAGAAGCCATCATGGCGGCGGCCAAGTCCGACCCGAGCCACCTGGGCGATGGCAAGGTCTTCGTCCTGAACCTTGAGGACTGCTACCGGGTGCGGACGGGTGAAACCGGGAGCGCCGCCATCGGGCCCTGACTTTGCCCCTCCTCAGCTTTTGCTGACAGCTGACGGCTGACAGCTGATAGCTTTTTCCCATGCCCATCGATCCCCGCCTCCTCGAGATCCTCTGTTGTCCCGCCTGCCAGGGCGAGCTGGTGGAGAAGCCGACCGGGCTGCATTGCCAGGGCTGCGGGCTGCTCTATCCCATCGAGGACGGCATCCCGGTGAT
>JANXYT010000496.1 GCA_025355915.1 Holophagaceae bacterium | reverse complement strand
CCCGGGTGGAGGCGCTGGGGGAGGCCCAGCGGCCCACGCAGGGGGAGGAATTCGAACTGAGGGACGGCCGCATCATGGCCATGGACTTTGTGCCCATCGTGGTTGGGGAGGAGCACCTGGGGCACCTCTGGCAGTTCCATGACATCACCCAGCGCCGGCGAGCTGAGCTCTCGCTGGAAGAGGCCGCCCGGGAATTGGCCGCAGCGCGCGACCGGGCCTTGGAGGTGTCGGGCCTCAAGAGCGAGTTCCTGGCCAACATGAGCCACGAGATCCGCACGCCCATGAACGGCATCATCGGCATGACGGGCCTGCTGTTGGACACGCCGCTGGGGGCCGAGCAGCGGGAGTATGCCGAGACCGTGCGGTCCTGCGGGGAGGCCCTGCTGACCCTCATCAACGACATCCTCGATTTCTCCAAGATCGAGGCGGGGAAGCTGGCCTTCGAAACCCTGGACTTCAATCTGCTGTCCGTGATCGAGGACGTGCAGACGGTGCTCGGGGTGAAGGCGCAGGCGAAGGGCGTGGAACTGGGTATTTTTGTGGATCCGGCCACCCCGCTCGAAGTCGTGGGAGATCCGACTCGGCTGCGCCAGATCCTCACGAACCTGATGGACAACGCGCTGAAGTTCACCCCCGAGGGCTCCGTGGAGGTCCGCGTGCGGCCCGAGGTGGAGGAGGCTGGCGAGGTCCTGCTGCGGGTGGAGGTGCGCGATACGGGTGTCGGCATGAGATCCGAGGTGGTGGACCGGTTGTTCACCTCCTTCTTCCAGGGCGACAGTTCCACCACGCGGAAGTACGGCGGCACGGGCCTGGGACTCACCATCTGCAAGCGACTCGTCGAACTCATGGGGGGCACCATTGGTGTCACCAGTGCCCCAGGTGCAGGCAGCACCTTCTGGTTCACCCTTCGCCTCGGCAGCTGGGGATGCCAGGCCCCGGTCCGTTCGGACCACGCGTCGGTCCTGCTGGTCGGCCTGCCGCCTGCCACGAGTCGCCTGGTCAGGGAGCAGCTTGAGGCCTGGGGAGTCCATCCCCAGGTCGCGCCGACCGATGCGGACGCGGCGGCCTGGCTTCGGGAAGCCCACAGCCTGGGCGCTTTGGTCCTGGCGGGTCCAGAGTCGCTGGCGGCGGCCCTGGCTGAAGCGGGAGACGGCCTCGTCGTGTTGGCCAGCCCGCTCTACCGCCCGGAGCTCCGCGAAGCCGCGGCCCGCAGAGGCGTCCAGGCCTTCCTCACCCTGCCGGTGCGCCCCAGCCATCTGCGGACCCTGCTCGAACCCAAGGGCCTGACCATCGGTGGGTCCCCCGCCACCGCCCCCCTCTGCGTGGCGGGCGGCCCGGTGAAGGTGCGTGTGCTGCTGGCCGAGGACAACCTTCTGAATCAGAAGGTGGCGCTCGTCATGCTGAAAAAACTGGGCATCGAGGCGGATGTGGTGGCCACCGGCATCGAGGCTCTGGACGCCCTGGTGGGGGTGTCCTATGACCTGGTGCTGATGGATTGTCAGATGCCCCAGATGGATGGCTATGAAGCCACGCGGAGGATCCGCGAGCGGGAGCGAGGCAGCCGCCGCCTTCCCGTGGTGGCCATGACGGCCAATGCCATGGTGGGCGACCGGGAACGCTGCCTTCAGGTGGGCATGGACGACCACATCCCCAAGCCAGTCCGCATGGACGCGCTGCACCGGGCCCTGGCGCGATGGCTCCCGGCCGGTGCGGTGCCTCCCCTGGGTGGAGAGGCTTGACATGACCAGATCCGGCGCCCTTCTCGAAGACGCCACGGGCATCCGCATGGCGCTTCAACGGCTCTGCGTGGTCGGAGCCCGGCTGGAATTGGCCTACAAGGCCCAGCGCGCGGCGTTCCCGATCCTCACCGAGGACGGGGAACGCATGGCCTTTCGCATGTCCTTTGAAGACATCGACGCCTGGGAGCTGAAGGTCGGGACTAACCTGGCCGTCAAACTCAAGGACCGTGGCCTCGAATACGAGTGCGTGGTCTCCCACGCTGGGCAGGACGTTCTGGAGGGCGTGGAGGTCTGTCTGGCGACCGTCCCCCGGGTCCTCCGCCGGTCGGATCTGCACCGGCTGGCGGATTTCATCCCCGACCGCGCCCATGGGCCGGTTCATGCGGCCACGTTCACCAACGCGCGCAACGCGCTGATCGACGGCTCGGTGCAGAGCTTCGGCGAGGAGGGCCTGGAACTGGTCCTGCGCAACAGCAAACAGGAGATCCGCGAGCTGCTGCGCATGGGGGAGGAATCCCTGCTGGACGTCCCGCTGGAGACCAACCTGAGGCTCCAGGCGCCCACCACGGTGGCCTACTTCGGCGAGAACCTGGTGGGGCTGCGCTTCACCAAACAGGCGGACGCCAAGCTGCTGAGCCAGTACCGCATCTGGATCCAGGATCAGCAGCTGCTCCAGGCCCAGCAGGACACGGAGGACTTCTCCCCCCGCGGCTTCCAGGAAGCCACGGCGCGCATCAACCGGGCGGCGGCGCTGCCCACGGCGAAGATCATCCTGGACCGGGACCCCCTGATCCTGCTGCTCACGGAAAAGGAGGAGTTCGCGCGCCGGCTGGGGGAGGCGCTGAGCCGGAAGTTCGGACTCGTCATGCTCGATCACATCAAGGGCCCGGTGAAGGCGCAGCTCAAGGAAATGGGCGTTGAGCAGGATGATTGGGGCCGGGTGCGCATGATCCTGGTCCACGACCAGCTCCGCCTGGCCAGTCCGCTGGATCTCTGCCGCCAGCTCGTCGATCAGGAGGGCTGCCCGGTGCCGGTGATCGAGCATGACGAGTCCGAACTTCCGGCTCAGCGCCTCCCCCAGCCGGCGCGCGAACTCCTCCTTTTCCGTGAGCAGCAGGATCAGGGGGTCCCGGTCCAGGATGATCTTCG
>JANXYT010000471.1 GCA_025355915.1 Holophagaceae bacterium | reverse complement strand
TCGAGCAGGTGCTGGAGGATCTTGGCCAGGGGGAACTGGTCGTACTTGAGGATGTTCCGAAAGTTCACGATGCGCGGGCCCGGCACGTCCAGCCCGTCGTGGATGCGGTCGTCGTTCCGGTCCCAGACCGATGCGCAGTGGCGCAAAGCACCATCCTTCTCGGCCTCCAGGATGTCGAGGTTGAGCAGGGTGGCGTCCTCGCCGCTGTAGAGGTCCACCGAGGTGCGGCTCATGTCCAGTGCGTAAAAGCGCTTCTGGGTGGTGCGCAGCTGCTCCTTGGGGGGCAGCATGTCCATGTCGGGGTAGGGCGGGGAGAACCGGTAGGCCCGTCCGCCTTCCACCACGTACTTGCCGAGGCCCACGGCGATGTTGGCGATGCCGTCCTGGGGCATGGTGTAGGCCACGGGGTAGTAGTTGAAGGATTGCGCCACGCCGGAGATATGCGGGTAGAAGCGGTCGCCGAAGCGGCTGCCCGAGACCTCCTGGATGAGGATGGCCATCTGCTCTTCCTCGATCTTGTAGTCGATGGCCTGGAAGTACGACCGGGTGGCCTTCGAATAGACCGAGGCATACACCAGCTTGATGGCCTCGGTGAGCTGCGCCTCGCGCACCTCGGGGTCGGGATCGTTGTTGGGCAGGAAGAAGGTGTTGTAGAGACCCGCGAAGGGGTGGGAAAGGCTGTCTTCCAGCAGGCCCGAGGACCGCACGGCCAGGGGGACCTTGGCGTGCTTGGTCAGGAAGAGCCGCAGCTTGGCCATCAGTTCCGGTGACAGGGAGCCCAGAAGGAAGCGCCCCTTGATGGTGTCGTCGTTCTCATCATTTTGAAGCGACTGGCGCAGGCCATGCCGGTTGATGAAGGCGCGGAACTCCTCCGTGCCGATGATGGCGGAGCGGGGGATGCGGATGTTCGCCTCGGGCAGCAGGTTGTCCAGGTCCAGGCGGGAGAGCAGGGAGTGCATGAACGCGACCCCGCGGCCCTTGCCGCCCATGGACCCCGGGGCCAGGCGCAGGATGTTGGGCTCATCCTTCGGCGTGGAATCGGTCAGGGGGACCACTTTCCCGAGGGTCTTCATCCGCTGCACGTAGTCGCCCACGTGGATGAGGAAGGTGCGCATCTCCTCGGGATCCTTGTAGTCCGTGATGCGGAACTTCGCCAGCACCTTGGCCACCTGGACCTCGCCGCGGGCCATGATCCACGCCGAGAAATGGTTCCGGGAGGCGTGGTAGACCAGGGACTCCACGGGCACCGTGCGCAGCTTGGCCTGGAGATCCTCCATGTCCGTGGCGCGCGAGATTTCCGAGCCGTGCTCGTCGCGAAAGATGAAGTCGCCGAAGCCGAGGCTTTCGTAGAAAAAATTGGAGAGTTCCGCGCCCAGCGTGTAGGAGTTCTTGTTCAGGAAGCCGCTGTGGATCGCCGTGGCCCAGGATTCCTTGAAGGGATCCGAGGACTGCAACAGGGTGGGCAGGTAGGGATTGCGATCCTTCAGGGCCTTGATGAGCTTGATGCCCGCCTCGCGATCCAGCGCGCCGTCCTTGGGGTACTTCCGGTCGGTGATGACGCAGAGCAGGTAGTCCTGGTACCGGTCGCAGAAGGCCATGGCCTCTTCATAGGTCGTGGCCAGGATCACCTTGGGCCGGACGCGCATGGAGAGTGTGCGCGTCATCCCATCCATGCTCTGGTCCTTGGCGAGCCGGGTGGTCTGCTTGAGGATTTCGCTGTAGAGGATGGGCAGGTACCGTGAGTAGTAGCGGATGCTGTCCTCCACGAGCAGGATCACCCGGGTGAGCCCCACGGCCGTGTCGTTCTGGACATTGGCCCGGTCCTCCATGAACTTCACCATGGCCATGAAGATCTCGGGGTTGCCGTTCCACACAAATATTTGGTCGTAATGGCGCTGCAGATCCTGGCGGCGCCGGTCCATGGCGCCGACTTCCACGTTGTCGTTGAGCAGCAGGTAGATGGGAATCCGGGACGCCGATTTGCGAAGGGCCTTGGAGAGCTCCACGTGGCCGCCCTGGCCCAGCCGGCTCATGACGATGATCATGTCGAAGTGACGGTTGGCGCACTTCTCCAGGGCCTCCTCCACGGTGGAAACGTTGGTCACCCGCGGCGGGTTGCTCATGTTGAGCTGGTAGTAGCCCTCGAAGAGGATCTCGGTGAGCAGGCCATCCTGTTCCAGGGTGAAGGCGTCGAAGGCGGGCGCCACCAGCAGGATCTCCCGCGCGCGCAGGGGCATGAGGTCGTGGAAGATTTCCTTGTCCGAGGCGTACTTTCGGAAGATCTCGTTGAACTCTCGGCTGATCATCGTGGTGGCCTCGTCTCCCGGGCAGTTTACTTCCAACGCAGAAATGGGGGCCGAATGGCCCCCATTTCTGCACACGTGAGACAGAAGAGCTAGACGAGCCCCTGATCGATCATCGAATCGGCCACCTTGAGGAAACCCGCGATGTTGGCGCCGTTCACGTAGTTGCCGGGGGTGCCGAAGCGGGCGGCGGCATCCACGCAGGACTTGTGGATGTTCACCATGATCTGGTGCAGGCGGGCATCCACTTCCTCGGCGGTCCAGCCCAGGCGCATGGAGTTCTGGCTCATCTCGAGGCCGGAGGTGGCCACGCCACCCGCATTGGAGGCCTTGCCGGGGGAGAACAGGATCTTGTCCCCGTTGGCCTGGAAGAACTCCACGGCGTCCAGGGTGCTGGGCATATTGGCGCCCTCCACCACGGCCAAGCAACCATTGGCCAGCAGGCCCTTGGCTTCGTCCAGGTTCAGTTCGTTCTGGATGGCGCAGGGCAGGGCCACATGGACCTTCTGCTCCCAGGGGTGCTTGCCCGCGAGGAACTGGGCGCCCTTGAACTTCGCGGCGTAGGGGGCCACGGACATGCGGTCGGTGCGGAGCATCTCCTCCATGTAGACGATCTTCTCCCCGCTGATGCCGTCAGCATCGTAGATGTAGCCGTCGGGGCCGGAAATGGTGACCACCTTGGCGCCCAGCTGGGTGGCCTTGGTGACGGCGCCCCAGGCCACGTTGCCGAACCCCGAGACCGCGACCTTCTTGCCCTTCATGCTGTCGCCCTTGAGCTTCAGCATCTCTTCGGCGAAGTAGACCACGCCGTAGCCCGTGGCTTCCGGGCGCACGAGGCTGCCGCCCCAGTACTGGCCCTTGCCGGTGAGCACGCCCGTGAACTCGTTGGCGAGCTTCTTGTACATCCCAAACATGTAGCCCACTTCGCGGCCGCCCACGCCGATGTCGCCCGCAGGTACGTCGGTATTGGGGCCGATGTGGCGGAACAGCTCCATCATGAAGGACTGGCAGAAGCGCATCACTTCAGCGTCGGACTTGCCGTTGGGATCGAAGTTGGAGCCGCCCTTGCCGCCACCCATGGGCAGGCCGGTGAGGCTGTTCTTGAAGATCTGCTCGAAGCCCAGGAACTTCAGCGTGTCGAGGGTGACGTTGGGATGGAAGCGGATGCCGCCCTTGTAGGGCCCGATGGCGCTGTTGAACTGGACGCGCCAGCCTGGATTGATGCGGATGATGCCCTTGTCGTCCACCCACGGCACGCGGAAGCCGATGGCGCGCTCGGGCTCAAGGAGACGCTCGAGAATGGCGTGCTTCTTGTACTTCGGTTCCTTCTCGAGGACGGG
>JANXYT010000457.1 GCA_025355915.1 Holophagaceae bacterium | reverse complement strand
TCCCGAGGGCCGCATGATCGAAGTGGGCAGTGGCGACTTCTATGGCAAGGGCTACCAGGACGTGGCCCGCCGCACCCCCAGCATCAAACGCATGCAGAGCACCTTCGGCTTCGAGCCCAAGGTCTCCATGCAGGACTCCCTGAAGAAGGCCATGGACTTCTTTGTCGAGGAGCACAAGGCGCTGGAGAAGATCGTCGAGACCGAAAACTAGCCCGGGCTCATGACGCGCCGCGAACGCTCCACCCTCCTCACCCTCTGGTTCTTCCTTGGGCTGCTGCCGCTGCTGGTGCGCCCCTTGTGGGAGCCGGACGAAGGCCGCTACGCGGAGATCGCCCGGGAGATGCTGGGGAGCGGGGACTGGCTCACGCCGCGGCTCAACGGCGTGCTCTACTTCGAAAAACCGCCGCTGCAGTACTGGCTGTCGGCCCTCAGCATGAAGCTCTTTGGGTTGAATGGTGCGGCCGCTCGGCTGCCGCTGGCCCTGGCCTCGGGCCTCATGATCTGGGCCGCCTGGCGGCTGGCGAAGCGCCTGGGCGCGCGGGATCCGCTGTGGGCACCCTTTATGGCGGCCACGGGCCTGCTGGCCTTCCTGGTGGGTCAAATCCTCACCCTCGATGCCCTCTTCAGCGCGTTCCTCGTCGCGGCCATCGCTGCCTTCGTGGAGGCCGTGGCCCGGCGCCGCGAAAGCCAGCCTGCGGTGGCCTGGACGCTGCTGACCTTCGCGTTGCTGGCAGGCGCCATGCTCACCAAGGGACTGGCGGAGGTCATTCTCACCGGCGGCATCCTGCTCTTCTCCCTGGTCTTTGCCTGGAAGGACGCGGACCTGCGCCGGGCCGTGGTTTGCACAGCCCTGGATCCGCTCGGATGGCTGCTCTACCTGGTCCTGGTGGTGCCCTGGTTCTGGGCCGTCAATCGAACGAATCCGGGGCACGCCCAGTTCTTCTTCATCCACGAACATGTCACGCGCTTCCTCACCCACGAGCACGCCCGGCAGGGCTCCAATAACTGGCTGCTGGACAAGCTCTACTTCCTGGGCGTCCTCGCCGTGGGCCTGCTGCCCTGGCTGTCGGCCACGACCATCGGTCTGAAGCGCACCTGGACCTTCCTGAAGGGCAGGGGCCCCCAGGGTCAGGATCATCTGGCCCGCTGGATTGTGGGAATCACGGTCCTGGCCTTCCTCTGGCCGCTGGCTTTCTTCAGCATCTCGGGGTCCAAGCTGCCGCCCTACATCCTGCCGGCCATCGTGCCCCTCGCCGCGTTGGCCTGCACCTTCGAGCGGGAGGGCGAGGAAGCCGCCGCCCTGCGGCGCATGGGGAAAGAGCTGCTGGTGCTCGGGGGGATCTTCCTGCTGGCCGCGGCCATCTTCCGCGAGGATCTGGGCGGATCCGCCTGGGTGCTGGCCCTCGGTGCCGGGTTTGCAGGTCTCGGTGTGTGGGCCCACCGGCCGAAGGGTCTGAGCGGACCGCGCCTCATGGCGGCCTTCGGCGTGGCGCTTTGGCTCCTGGTACTCGCAGCCCAGGCGGCCGCGGGGCCGGGCAAGGCCGTGGCCGAGCTGGTGCGGAAGATGCCCCCAAACGCCCAGTGGATCAGCTACGGCGTCTACTTCCAGGGCCTGCCCTTCTACGCCCGCACTCGGGTGGTGGTGGTGGCAGGGACGGGCGAACTGGCCTTTGGTCGCGACCGGCTTGTGGATGCGGGTCGGTGGTTCAACGAGGACCCGACCGCCCTGGGCGCCATGGCCGACCGATTGCAGGCCGAGGATCCCTCGAAACCCGTCCTGGTGATGGCCAAACCCGCCAACTGGAAGGAACTCGCAGCCGACGAGAAGGCCCGCTGGGAAGAAGTGGCGCGCAATCCGGCAGCCGTGGTGGCGCGGCGGCGGTAGCAAAAGATCCAGTCCGGAAACAGGAGGTACTGCTTTCTGTGGCGGCCCTTCAGGCCGCGTCGAACATTACTTCCAGACTCCAGACTGCTACTTCACAGCCTCTTTAACCCCGCGCCCGGCTTCCTTGGCCCCTTTGGCGACCCCTTTGCCGGCAGTCTTGGCGCCGCGACCTACGGCCTTGCCGCCATCCTTGGCCGCGTGCCCCACGGCCTTGCCGCCCTTCTTGAAGCCATGTCCGATCTCTTTGCCAGCCTGTTTGATGTCCTCCTTCACACCATCGGCGTGGATGGGGGCGGGGGCGGCCAGGAGCAGGAGGCTGAGGAGGGCGGGTGTCATGCCTCCATGGTAACGCATGGGCGGAAGGGGCGCTTCCAGTGGAAGATGGAGGGAATGAACGGACACCTGCCCCAGCCGCATCCACGCTCCTCCCTCTCGGGCTGGCTGCGGGCCCATGCGCCCGAGCTGCTCTTTGCCGTTCTGCTGCTGGCCGCGCTGCCCATGCGCGACCTCTGGGCCCCGGACGAGCCGGACTTCGCCGAGTGCGTCAAGGAAATGCGACTGCGGGGTGACTGGCTGTTGCCCTACCTGAACGGAGTGCCCTACAGCGAAAAGCCGATCCTCTTCTACTGGGTGATGAAGGCTTTCACTTTGCTGCTGGACACGCTCACGGGTGGTCTGGGCTACACCCAGGGCGTGGCCGCCTGGGCCCTGCGTCTCCCCTCGGTGCTCGCCGCCGTGGCCTTCCTATCGGCCTTCCGCCGCTGGGCCGCGCGCTTCCTGGAACCGGGCACGGCCGAGCCGGCTGCCCTGATCCTGGCCACCACGCCCCTATGGTTTTGGCAGAGCCAGTTCATCCAGATCGATCTGCTCTTCTCGGCCCTGCTGGCCTGGAGTTGGCTCTGCTGGCTGGGGGGTTACCTAGTCTTGAGGCATCCCAACACGTTTGGAAAAGATGAACAGATCTACCACGAAGACACGAAGCCACGAAAAAAGACATTCTTCCACTTCGTGTCTTCGTGCCTCCGGGGTGAAACTTTTTCCCAGAGTGAACCTCGCCGTTGGTTCCTGAAGGCCTACCTCTGGCTGGCGCTGGCGTTTCTCGCCAAGGGGCCCCTGGCGCCCGTGCTGTCCGTATTGCTGCTGGCGGCCTTCCTCGCCTGGCAGCGGGATTTCGCCGTTCTCCGCCGCTCGGGCCTTGCCGCGGGTCTGGGTCTCACCCTTCTGATCGTCGCGCCCTGGTACGTGGCGGCCGGCCTGAAGGGCGGGGGGCGCTACGCCTATGAACTGATCGTTCTCCAGAATGTCGAGCGGGCCACCAAGGCCTGGGACCACATTCATCCCTGGTGGAAGTACGGCGAGTACATCCTGGGCGATTTCTTTCCCTGGGTGCTTCTGCTCCCTGCCCTGGCGCTCCACCACCTTCGGCAGCCACGGCGCCTCGGGGATCCCGCGAAGCGCTTCCTGCTGCTGGCTTTTCTGGTGCCATTCGTCTTCCTGAGCGTGGTGCAGAGCAAGCAGGGCAAGTACCTCCTCATGGGCTACCCCTTCCTGGCCCTGCTGCTCGCGGACCTGTTCCAACAGACCGCGCCTTCTCGGGCCCGGCGCCTGGGTGGCCTTCTTACGGGAGGACTGGCCGTGCCCGCCGCGGCGTTGCTTGCCCTGGTCCTCGGGGCCGGAGGAGCGAAGGTCCAATCGCAGGTTGCACCGTTCCTGGGCCCCGTCCGCCTCATGGCCCTGGTGCTGGGCTGCGGCACGGCCTTCGTCCTGGGCCAGGCGGTCCGTGGCCGCATGACGCGTCTGATCCCCGGGACGGCGCTGTCCCTGGGCCTGCTCTACCTGGTGGGCGGCACCTGGGGCTTTCACCTGTTGAACCCACCCAAGTCGTACCGCCGATGGACAGCTGCTGTTCAACCCATGATCCAGGGCCGCCCGGTCTTCTACTGGCAGACCATCCGCAGTGGCGTCATGGTCTACACGGACCACCTCATGCCGGAAGTGCGCACGGCCGAGGCCCTGGAACGGATGGACCCGGAAGCGCGTCTGGTGGCCCAGCGCGACGAGTGGGAGCAGGATGCCTGGGGCATGACACCGGCCCTGCGCGCCCGTTTCGAGGTGCTGCTGGACGTGCCCACGGGCGGCGATGAGATCCTGCTGCTTCGGAGGCGGCTCCAATGATCCCCACGGGTGCCTACTGGGTGCGGGTGAACCGGTTTTTCGGCGACGCCATGATGGCGTACGCGGCCATCGAACCGTTGCGACGGGCGGGGCTGCCCCTGGTGTTCTGGGGACCGGAGTCCGTCGTGGAACTCTTCGAAGGCAGCGCGAGCGTCGTGGCCACGGTCGCGGAACCGAGCCGGGAGTACGGCGTTTGGGAGGCGGCCCGGATGCTTCGGGCCCATCGCCCGGCGGCCGTCATCGGATTCCCCAAGAGCGCCCGGTCCCATGTCGCCAGCCTGCTGGCGCGGGTTCCGCTGCGCCTCGGATGCGGGGACGGAGGCATCAGCCCCCTCCTCACCCACAGCGTCACCTTCTATCGGCGCGATGATCATTTTGTGGAACGCTATGCCTCCGTGGTGAACCGGGCCTTTGCGGATCTGGGGCCCCTGGCGTTTACGCCGTTCCGGCCTCGAGAGAAGGCCTTTGGCCTACGGGAAACCCAAACGCAGGAATCCGGCGTTTCCGGAGCCTACGTGGTGCTGGCTCCCGGCGCCAACAGTGGCTCCAAGCGACTCTCTGTTCCGCGCTTCGCGGCCCTTGGGCACCGATTGGAATCGCAGGGACTGAAGGTGGTGATCCTCGGGGCCGGCGCCGAGGACCAGCGCCTCGCCGGGGAACTGACCGCGCAACTACCCCAGGCGCTGAATCTCGTGGGCCGCTGCAGCCTATCGCTTTCGGCGGCCTGGATCTGTGGCGCCCAGGCCCTCGTGGGCATGGACTCGGGTCTGGCGCACATCGCTGGGGGTGCCGGCATCCCCACCCTGGCGGTATTCGGGCCCACCCGGCCGCAGCATTCCCGGCCCTGGGGGCCTCGCGTGAAGGTGGTCCGCAAGGACGACCTTTCCTGCCTGGAGTGCATGGCCTTCCAGTGCCCGCTCCCCGATCATCCCTGCATGAACGATCTGGGCGATGATGTCTTGTGGCATGAACTGTCCGCGTTGCTGGAGGCCCCATGAGCCCCAACCTGAAGGCCATCCCCCTCATCGTGCTGGGTGTGCTGCTCAATGCCGCCGCGCAGATCTGCCTGAAGAAGGGCCTCCAGGCGGCCGGCGGCATGCAGCTGGCGGTGGGCCCCTTGTTCCGGCTGGCCCTCGAGCCCTGGGTCCTCGCGGGCCTGGCCTGCTACGCCGTGAGCGTGGTGGTGTGGCTCGGGGCCCTTTCCATGGTGCAGGTGAACTACGCCTACCCTTTCCTGGCCCTG
>JANXYT010000454.1 GCA_025355915.1 Holophagaceae bacterium | reverse complement strand
CGGGGGTGGGGTGGGGTTACTTCACGTTCACCGCGAGCCAGGCGTTGTTCACGGTGGTGTAGACGGTACTGCCAGCCGGGTACCCCAGGGCGGTGCAGGCGTTCAGGGTGGCTACGCGGGCCCCGGCGTAGTTGGTGCTGCTGGTCATATAGGCCGTGACGGCCTTGAACCAGATGCGGGTGGCCAGATCGTTACCGATACCGGCGATGGTGGTGACGCCGTTGACCCTTGGGGACTGGATGTTGCCGGAGAAGGTGTCGATCTGGCTGCCGTGAGCCAGCAGGAAGAAGAAGTGGTTCGCCACGCCGGAACTGTAATGGACATCCAGGCGCTTCAGGGTGGAGGACCAGGCGTCCGGGCTGGACCCATCCAGGCTGGGTTTGTACATGTAGCGCAGGGGCTTGTTGAAGGCGTTCGTGGCCAGCTGTTCCCCGATGAGGTAGTTGGCGGCGGGCACGGTGCCGTAGTTCACCTGGATGGTGCCCGTGATGGCCGTGTAGTTGGGAACGGTGGCGGTGCCGCCCCCGTGGGCCATGAACTCCACCATGGTGCCCATGATGTCGGAGTTGGCTTCGTTCAGACCGCCCGATTCGGCGCGGTAGGTGAGGTTGGCCGTGCGGGACATGACCCCGTGGCTCATCTCGTGCCCCGCGACGTCGATGGATTCCAGGGACTTGAACGAGGAGCCGTCGCCGTAGGTCATGCAGAAGCAGCTGTCGGACCAGAAGGCGTTGTCATAGGCCGAGCTGTAATGCACCCGGCTGTAGGTGGCGCCATTGGCTCCGTCAATGCCGTTGCGGCCGAGGACGTTCTTGTAGAAGTCGTAGGTCAGGCCCACGCCGTAGTGGGCGTCGACCCCGGCGGTCTGGCCGTTGGCGGCGGTGGTGCTGCCACCTGAAATGTAGTTGGCCCCGTCGCCCCAGGTGTTGTCGGCATCGTTGTACAGCGTGCCGGTGCCGGAGGTGGCGTGGTTGAGGTTGTAGGTGGCGTAGTTCATGCCGCGCGTCGTGTCACGAAGGTCGAAAGTCGCGCCGTTGGCCGTGGTGTTGATGGCCACCACACCGGAGTACTGGGAGTTGCCGGTGCCGCTGAGGGTGTGGAGGGTACTCCAGCTTTCCAGGATGGCGCCGCTGTGGGCATCCACGAGGAAATCGGTATGGCGGGTCTCCTCCGCGCCATTCTCGAGCTCGGTATGGATGTGGTAGGCGAGCGTGGGTGCGGAGAGGGTGCGAGTCCCGGTCTCGCGGCGGACCGTGGCGACCACCAGCTCAGAAGTGGGGACGTGCGTGTAGGCGCCCTTGGGGGCCAGCGACTGGTGGGCGGCGGCCAGGGCTTCGGAAGCAGCCAAGCTGGGCGACACGTTCAGGTTGAGGCCGCGCACCAGGGCATCCGTGTGTTCGGTCACCGCCCCGCCGCGCAGGTGGACGATGGATTCACCCTCGAACACACGCACACCCTTGTAGATCTGGTGCATGCGCACATGGGCTTCGCCGGTGGTTTCTTCGACCACGTTCTTCGTGGCGAAAGTGTGGTTCCGGTCCAGGCCAAGCTGGAAGACCCGGGCATCGAGGTGGCGGCCGGCCTCGTTGGCAAGCGGCGTATCCACGGGTCGGGCGGCGAAGGCCGGGGCCACGAGGACCATGGCGGCGGCGAGACGAAAGGCGAGTCTGGACGGCATATAGGCCTCCTGATGGAACCAAAGGGTTCCGGGGTTGACTGGAGTTGAGAAAGCTTGGAGTGAGGTAACAAAAGGCTAAAGATTTCAAGGGAGTTGAGGGTGTTAAGAATTGTTAATTTTAACGAGAATCAGTTCTATTAGACGCGTTTGTCGCCTTCCTGGCAGGATGAAGGACCGTATCGTCCGGGAGTTCCATGTCGTCAGTCACGCCAGCCCTTGAGCGCCCTGCGCCGCCGCCCGCCTTCCGATGGCTGGTGCTGGTGGTCATCAGCCTGGCCATGTTCGGCAACTACTACGTCTATGACGCCATCAGCCCCCTGGCGGATGTGCTGCAAAAGCAGTTGGGCTTCACGGATGGCAACATCGGCCTGCTGCAGGGGATCTACAGTGTGCCGAACGTGGTGATGGTGCTCCTGGGCGGCATCCTCATCGATCGGATCGGCGTCAAACGCGCCACCTTCATCTTCGGGGTGCTCTGCTTCCTGGGGGCCGGCATCACCGCCTTGAGCCCAAAGCTCTGGGTCATGGCCTCGGGTCGCCTGGTCTTCGGGCTGGGGGCCGAAAGCCTCATCGTGGCCGTTACGGCGGCGGTGGCCCAGTGGTTCCGGGGCAAGGAGTTGAGTTTCGCCTTCGGCATCAACCTGCTCATCGCCCGGCTGGGCTCGTTTGCGGCCCTGAATAGCCCCACCTGGGCACGCTGGGCCTATGGTTCCTGG
>JANXYT010000372.1 GCA_025355915.1 Holophagaceae bacterium | reverse complement strand
CCCGGGTGGATCCCCGCCAGGACCACGCCCCCTGCGACCAGCAAGGAACTCAGGCGAGCATTCATCGTTTACCCTCCTCACGCTTGAACGTCTTCGTGATGGTTCTGAATATCGAACGATTGGTGGTGTTCACTTCCCATTGATGAAAAGTCACCGTCTTGTCAGTGATGGCGGTGATCTCCCCGTCCTTTAACCGGTGCCCGACGGGCAGCCATCGGACATTTCCCCGACTGTCAGAAACGACAGCGAAATTCTTGCCATCCTTCCTGATCATGCCTTTCACAGCGATGTCATCAATCACGTCCAGGGCGTCCGTGGGGCGCTCGTCTCGTGGCGCGGAAAAGGGATCCCGCTGGATGGTGGGCTTGTATGGGGTGACCTTGATGATCGCCACGTCCTCGGCCACGGAGGTCGCTGGCGGGAGGACACCCGAAGGTAACTGTGCCAGAAGCGCAGTTCCTGCTAGCAGAGAGATGGTAGAAAGTCGTCGAATCATGGCAACACCTCAATCCTCTTTGGCGCCCGCCTTGGGGGCGGCGGCAGCCGGCTTCTTCGCGGGTTCCACCGGAGGAGGCTCGGGATTGTAAACGAATGCGCTGATGGTGCATTTGACCCCAGCCGGATAGAAGCTGCGGTTGTCGGTCTTCCGGGTGAACTCGATGTTGGAGATGTTGATGATCTTGTCGTATCCGGAGACCAGCGAGGCGAACTGGCCGAAGGAGTGGAACCCCACGCGGAATTCGAATTCCACCGGTTTCTCGGTGTAGTAGGTGTCCTTTCGCTCAGGCTTGAGTGAAAACGCCACCTGGTCGATCCCCGCGTCATCCGCAATCTTCTTGATTCGGTAGGGGATTTCTCCGTAATCCGTGTCCGAGGGCATGATCTTGATCAGTTCCTCGATGCGCTTGTCCTGCTTAGCCACCTCCTCGCGGAGCTTCTCATAGCTCGCCTTCAGGAGTTTGCCTTTGTCGACATCGGCCTGCAGGGTCTTGACGTCCGCGTTGATGGACTCGAGATCCGTACGCTTGCCACCAAGTAGGAAGTAGATCAGACCGGCCAGGACAATGCCCACCAGCGCGCCCACACCAATTTGTTTCTGAAGTTGAGGATTCATGGCCTGCCTCAGACGGCGTTCTGGAGTTCGAAGGAAATCGTGAATTCGAATGCGCCGGTGGCGCCCCGTTTGGCACCGGGATAATTGATCTTCTTGAACCAGCGGGTCCGGGATTGAAGGTTGCCGTAGAACGCGTTAATGGACTCGAAGTTACGGCCCTCACCCTCAATGGTGACGATTGGCCCCTTCTGTGTGACTTTCTTGAACCACACATCATCCGGCAGACTGCTCGCAAGCTCTTCCAGGAAGTGCACCGGCAGAGCCTGTTGGCGCTTCAAGGTGGTCATCACCTCTTCCTTCCTCTGGAGCGCATCCTTCTTCTCCCGGAATTTCTTTTCCAGGGCGATGTAGGGCTCGTACTGCTTTTTGTCGAGTTCCAGGTCAGCCTTCCTCTTCTCCGCTTTGGTGAACTCGCTGTTCAGCCAGAGGTAGTAGACGCCCCCGAGGGCAGCAAAGACGAGGCCCACGACCACACCGGCGATGGGCAGACTGGAACGGCTGCCACCTTCACCCGTGTAGATCTGGACGGGCTCAACCGAACCCTTGTCGCCAACCTTCTTGGACCCAGCATGGGCCAGCGCGTCACCGAGCAGGTTGATCTTGATCATCGGTCCCCCACTTGGCGCAAGGCCAGCCCCACGACGACGGCCGCGCCGCCCCCGATCTCACGAACCGTGATGGGATCCTCGGTGCGGCCGTCCACCTCGATGAGCTGGAAGGGATTGAACCGATCTACGGACACTCGGAGACGGTCTCCCAGCACATCCATCAGACCGTGGATCATGGACCCACCCCCACAGACCAGCACCCTGTCAAGGCGATCCACCTTGAAGCTGCTCTTAAAGAAATCCAGCGTCCTGGTAAGTTCATCCGCAAAGGCATCGGATACCGCATTGATGGAAGGCTGGATCTCTTCGGGCTCGCGGCCTTCCGAGGCTTGATTCCGCTTCAGGCGTTCGGCCGCTTCTCGGCCCACCCCCCAGTCCTCCATGAGCTTCTCGGAATATCGGCCACTGCCCCAGGCCATGTCACGCCAGAAGACTGACTTGCCCCCTACCATCATCGTGAGATTGGTAAAGGTCGCGCCCATGTTCACCAGAGCCACGACCTCGTCACGGCTACCGCCAGCCATATTGATCTCATAGGCGTTCTGAACGGCAAACACATCAACATCGACAACCTTGGGACTGCAGCCGGCCTGGGCCACGCAGCTGACGTAGGCCTCCAGCTTGTCCTTCCGGCAGGCCACAAGGACCACATCCATGTTGCCTTCGCTGGCTCGTTCCTCGATGAGGTAGTAATCCAGCGCGTAGGAGTCCAACCCCTGTCCAGCAGGGAAGAAGCTTTCGGCCTCCCAGCGCACTGACTCCGCAAGCTCGGCCTGGCTCATCAGGGGAAAAGTCACTTTTTTGACCATTACCTGCTGGCCCGACACCGAGATGGCCACTTCCTTGGCTTTGATTTTCTGTTCTGCCAGAACCTGGCGGATAGCTGACGCAACAGCGTTGCTATCCATGATATCTCCATCCACGATCGCGTCCGCCGGCAGGGCCACCTGCCCCAGTTTCTGGAGCCGGTAGCGGATGTTGCTACCTTTCCCCATCTGCTGGAGTTCACAGACTTTCACAGAGCTCGAACCGATGTCCAAACCGACAAGACTTTTGGTTTTGCTTCCGAAAAGACCCACCGGACGCCTCACTTGAAAAAAATTAGGTAATGGAAATAGTACCGTCTGAATGGATTAGGTCAAGGTTAACTATGCTTGCGTCAAACTTCCTAAGGTTCCCAACTGACCAGAATGGCCGTAATATTGTCCTCGCCACCGCGTTCCTTGGCCGCATAAATAAGTGATTCAACGGCATGTTGAATATCGCTCGACTGCTCCACGATATCCCAGATCTGTTTGTCGCCGATCATTCCTGACAGGCCATCGGAGCAAAGCAAGAGTCGCTCCGATTTGGAAAGTTCCAAATTTTGGACCTCCACTTCCAGGTCCCCCCCATTGCCCAGAGCCTGGGTAATGACGTTCCGGAAGGGGTGAACCCTCGCCTCCGAGGGGGTGAGAATTCCGTTGGCCACCTGCTCGGCCACCCAACTATGGTCCCGGGTCACCTGACGGATGCCCTCAGGGCCCAGGATGTAGGCCCGGCTGTCCCCCACGTGCGCCAAGGTGACCTTTGGACCATGGAAAAGCCCGGCCACCACCGTGGACCCCATGGTCTCTCGCTCCGGGTTGTGCCTGATGTCCTCTGCAATGGCCTGATCCGAGAGCAACATGGCCACCTTTAGACGGTTCCCGTCATAGCTCAGGGATGGGTCGTACTCCACTGGCCAAGTACGGTCCTTTTCCAGGGTCTCACCCACGAAGCGAGCCACGGTCTCCACCACGATCTGGCTGGCAACCTCCCCGGCTGCATGGCCGCCAAGGCCGTCAGCCACTATAAACAGACCGAGTTCCGGGTCTGCCAGGAAGCTGTCCTCGTTGTGTTTTCGGACGCAACCAATATCGGTATTGCCCGCGGCACGGATCCCCATGATCAACCCTTTCCTGTCAATCGGCCCCACAGGTCCTTTAGTTGATCAAGGAGGTTCGGAGGCGGAGCAACCAGCTTCCCCTTCTGACCGGATGCAGCGTGACCTCTCACCCCTTTAGCACCCTGGGCGGCTTTGGGCGAAGGGGTCCGCAGCTTGGGATGGTTGGGCGAGATCTCCCGGGCCATCTGGAGGTGCCGCTGTGCCCGCGCCGCCATGCCCAGGGTCTGAAAATGGTTGGCCAGTCGGATGTGGCTTTCCACGTCCTGGGGAGCCAGCCTCACGGCCGTCTCAAGGGCCTTCACAACCGCCCGCAGATCATTCCCCTCCCGCTCAAGGATGGAGGCCAGCAGCGCGTGGTACTGAGGTTTCTCATCGTCCAAGCGGATGGCGTAGTGGATGAGCGCACGGGACTGGTCGATCTTGCCTTCATCAAAAGCGGCCTTCGCCATGGCGGCCCAATCCTCTGGCGTTCGTTCCAAAGCGGACTCGGGTTCCTTGCCCGCCGCCGCCGCTACGGGCTGGGCCTTGGGTAGCTGCTGCTGCATGGTGAGCCGCTTGCCCGGGTCCTTCAACACGCTGAAGGCCTCGGCCAGCTCGCGGAATTTCGCTTCTGCTTCGACTTTCTCCGCCCCGGTGTACCGATCCGGGTGCCACCGCTTGGCCAGCCGATGGTACGCGGCCTTGATGTCCTCTGGCGAGGCGTCGGGCGGGATTTCCAGCACAATGAATGGGTTCATGTGATTCCAGGAAGGGCCACCGTCCGGTGCTTCAAACAGAATGGAAGGACAGGGCTTGAGCAGAGGATGGTAGCCTATTTCCATCCTGAGCGCAGGCCTGTGCTTCAGAACAGGACCGGTTCCTTCCTGGAGATCCCCCCGGACAATCACCACTCGAGCCGGAAGGGCGCCCTGGCTCGATGGCACAGCAGAAGGCCCCGGAGGCGCAGGCATGTTGGTTGGCACAGCAGTGGATTGGCGCGAAGGCCTTGATGCCGGCGACCTGTCCTCCCTGGCCTTGGTTCGGGCGTCGCTTGATCGCATGAAACGCCTGGAGGGTCGGCTCCACGCGATCCTCGCCATGGGCGAAGACCGGAGCCTCCAACTCGCCACGCAGGCGGATGCCCGGCTCCGCGCCGGCGAGCGCTCCCCAGTGCTTGGACTGCCCATCGTGCTCAAGGACAACCTGCACTGGTCGGGTCTGCAGGTCTCCTGCGGTTCCCGGATCCTCGACGGATACCGGGCACCCTATAACGCCACCGTGGTGCAGCGGCTGCTCGCGGCAGGGGCGGTACCTGTGGCCAAGGCCAACATGGATGAGTTTGCGATGGGTTCCAGTGGCGAATACAGCGCCTTCGGACCTGCCCGCAACCCTTGGGATACCGCCCGTGTCCCCGGGGGCAGCAGCAGCGGGTCGGTGGTCGCCGTGTCCGCGGGCTACACACCCCTGGCCCTGGGCAGCGATACCGGCGGATCCGTCCGTCTGCCCGCAAGCTTCTGCAATGTGACCGCCCTGCGGCCCACCTACGGCGTGCTGAGCCGGTACGGCCTGACCGCCATGGCCTCCAGCCTGGATCAGGTCGGGCCTATCGCCACCTCTGCGGCGGATATCGCCTTGGCCTTCGGCGTCATGGCCGGCCTGGATCCCATGGACAGCACCTCGGCGGACCTTCCCCGCGCAGATTGCCTGGCCCCGCTCCGCCCGAAGAATCTCAAGGGCCTTCGCATCGGTCTCCCCGTGGAATATTTCGGGGACGGACTCGAGTCCGGTGTGCGGAGCCTCCTTGAGACGGCGCTCCAGGTGTTCGCCGACCAAGGTGCCGAGATCCGGGAGGTCAGTCTCCCCCACACGCGGTACGCCATCGACACTTACTATCTGCTTTGCACCAGCGAGGTTTCGAGCAACCTGAGCCGCTTCGACGGCGTTCGATACGGCCGTCGCGGCGAGGGGGTAGATCTGCCTGAGATGATCGCCGAGACCCGGAACCAGGGCCTCGGCGCTGAGGTCAAGCGCCGCATCCTGCTTGGAGCCTTCTGCCTGTCCAAGGGCTACTACGACGCGTTCTACATCAAGGCCCTGAAGGCCCGGACCCTCATCGCCAGGGATTTCGACAAGGTCTTCGAATCGGTGGACCTCCTCGCCACCCCCGTCAGTCCAGGGGTCGCCTTCCCCTTCGGGGCCAAGACGGACGATCCCCTGGCCATGTACCTGGCCGACGCCTTCACGGTGACCGCCCCTCTGGCCGGGATCCCCTGCCTGTCCATGCCCGCGGGATTCACCACCGGCCTGCCAGTCGGCATCCAACTCATCGGGCCGGCCTTCTCGGATGTCATGCTGCTGGAGACGGCGCATGCCTTCCAGTCGCTCACCCGCCATCACCTTGAAACCCCACCCCTTTCCGCATAGGAGCGAACCATGGCCTTTGATGTCGTCATGCCCCAAATGGGGGAAAGCATTGCCGAAGCCACGGTCCTGAAGTGGCACAAGCAGGTGGGTGACGTGATCGCCAAGGACGACACCCTCTACGAGATCAGCACCGACAAGGTAGACGCGGAAATCCCCGCCCCTGCCGCGGGCACATTGATCGAGATCCTCGTAGAAGTGAACGCCACCGTTCCGGTGGGCACCGTGGTCGCCCGCATCGGCAATGCCTCCGAAAAGCCCGCTGGCGGAGCCAGTCCAGCGGCCGCCTCCAAACCCGACTCCGTGGCTGCCTCTGCCCCCGCAGCCGCTGCGCCCGCGGCAACTCTCGAAGTTGAAGATGACAACAGCCTGGAGGGCCGGTTGAAGTCCAAGAGCAGCCCCCTGGTGCGGGAGATGGCCAAGCAGCATGGCATCGACCTCGCCAAGGTCCAGGGTTCCGGTCAGGCTGGCCGTGTCAACAAAGAGGATCTGGAGGCCTTCCTCGCCAAGGGCCCGGCCCCCACACCCGCCGGCATCGCTCCAGTCCTGCCTGCCGTACATGATCCCTCAGCGCCGACCATGGGCCTAACGCCCGCCCTGGCCGTGCCGCCGGCGCCCGCTGCGCCCGCCTTCGCCGCAGGTGAGCGAATGAAGATCGAGCCCATGAGCCGCATGCGCAAATCCATCGCCGACAACATGGTGGCCAGCCGCCGCACCTCGGCCCACGTCTACACGGTCTTCGAGATCGACATGACCCATGTGGCCCAGTTACGGAACAAGCACAAACAGGCCTTCGAATCTCAGTTCGACACCAAGCTCAGCTTCATGCCGTTCGTGATGATGGCCGCCTGCAAGGCCCTGCGCGCCTATCCCGTGGCCAATGCCTCGGTGGACGGCGACAACATCGTCTACAGGCAGGACATCAACATGGGCATCGCCGTGAGCCTGGATTGGGGCCTCATCGTACCCGTGGTGAAGAACGCCGACATGATGAACCTGGGCGGTCTCGCCCGCAGCCTCAACGACCTGGCCGAGCGCGCCCGCAGCAAACAGCTCAAGCCCGACGAGATCAGCGGTGGCACCTTCACCATCACCAATCCCGGCGTTTACGGGGACGTCTTCGGCCTGCCCATCATCAACCAGCCCCAGGTGGCCATCCAGGGCGTGGGCGCCATCGTGAAACGCCCCGTGGTCATCACTGGCCCCGAC
>JANXYT010000136.1 GCA_025355915.1 Holophagaceae bacterium | reverse complement strand
GCCGGATCTTCTTCAGGAACGCGGGGTGCATGGCCAGCGCGGGCTTGGACTTCGCCAGGGCCGCCAGGGCGCCCTCCGCCAGCTTGTCGGGCGCCGCCTCGTCGATGACGATGTCCAGCAGTTCCACCTGGCAGCCCGCCGACGCCACATGGGCCGCAATCCCCGAACCCATCACACCCGAACCCAGTACACCAATTTTCTTGATAACCATAAAAAACTCCTAAATTGAAACCGCAGATGTCGCAGATGACGCAGATATGGAGTTCGCAAATCGTTTGTAGGCGAGCCGGGATTCGGCAAAGTTAATCAACGGCCCGACTTCGTAGCCGGTGGCCTTGAGGTAGTTAAGGATTTGGGCTTCCTCGTTGGGCCCCAACTTCACGATGGATTTCAGTTCCAGGAGCACACTTTCGAAACAGATGAAGTCTGCGCGGTAAGTGGTCTTCAGAGGGTGCCCCTTGTAGAACACTGGAAGTTCGACCTCCCGGCGAAACGGGATGCCTCTGGCCTCAAATTCGACCGCCAAGGCCTCCTGATAGACCGCTTCAAGAAAGCCTGGGCCTAGCGCTCGATGAACCTCCATCGCCGCGCCAAGAATGGCGAAAGTGCGAGAGTCTCCCGAATCCATCTGCGTCATCTGCGACATCTGCGGTTAAGAAATCATAGTTTTTCGATGATCGACGCGATGCCCTGGCCGCCACCGATGCACATGGTGGCGATGCCGTACTTGCCGCCATCGGTCTCGAGGCGGTTGAGCAGGGTGGTCAGGATGCGGGCGCCGCTGGCGCCAAGGGGATGGCCCACGGCGATGGCGCCGCCCCAGGCGTTCACCTTGGCGGGGTCGTAGCCGCCTTCGCGGATGACGGCCAGGCTCTGGGCGGCGAAGGCCTCGTTCAATTCCATGGCATCGATCTGATCCAGCTTGAGGCCGAAGCGATCCAGCGCCTTCCGCACGGCGGGCACGGGGCCGATGCCCATGCGCTCGGGTTCCACACCGGCGACAGCACCGCCGAGGATGCGGGCCCGGGCCTTCAAGCCCAGCGACTTGGCCAGGCCTTCTTCCATGACCAGCAGGAAGGCGGCGCCATCGGTGATGGGGGAGCTGTTCCCAGCCGTGACGCAACCATCCACCAGGAAGGCGGCCTTCAGCTCGCTCAGCTTCTCCACCGTGGTCTCAGCGCGGATGCACTCGTCCTGTTGCAGGGTGATCGCCTTGCCGTCGAGACCCTTGGCTTCGAAGCGGACGATCTCCTTCTCGAACTTCCCGGCCTTCCAGGCGGCGGCGGCCTTCTGGTGGCTCTGGTAGGCGAACTCATCCTGATCGCGGCGGCTGATCTTGTATTCCTTGGCCAGGTTTTCGGCGGTGATGCCCATGGAGCAATAGGCCTGGGGATAGGTCTCACTGATGTAGGGATCCACGCTGGGGTTGAAGCCCATCATGGGCACCTTGGACATGCTTTCCACGCCGCCGGCAAGGAAGAGGTCGCCCTGGTTGGTCATGATGGCCCGGGCCGCCATGAGCATGGCTTCCTGGCTGCTGCCGCAGAAGCGGTTGATGGTCGCGGCGCCCGCGGTGATGGGCAGGCCCGCGCGGAAGCTGATGAGGCGGGCCATGTTCATGCCCTGTTCACCCTCGGGCATGGCGCAACCCACCAGCACATCCTCCAGACCCGACCAGTCCTTCAGCAGGGGTTTGAGGGCCTCGATCACCACGGCGCCCAGCTGTTCGGGGCGGGTGGCGGCGTAGGCTCCCTTGACGCCCCGGCCGATGGGGGTGCGCTTGGCTTCGACGATGACTGCGGATCGCATGGGGCCTCCGGGTGCAATGGTTTGAAGATCGTGGAATCCGCTGAGCCTAGCACCCGCCGGGATGCGCGGAAGCACTTACCGTAGGTCAACGGCGGCGTGACGTGCGGAGGGGATTCCAGTCAAGATGGGAGCATTCCCCGGACACCCCATGGCCGCCACCTCCGCCCACGCTCTGGAACCCCTGCTCGCCGAATGCCGCAAGGTGATCGTGGGCCAGAACCAGCTGCTCAACCGCCTGCTGGTGGCCCTGCTCTGCCGCGGGCACGTGCTGCTGGAGGGTCTGCCCGGCCTGGCGAAGACGCGCACCATCAAGACCCTGGCCGCCGCCAGCCACACCAGCTTCCGCCGCATCCAGTTCACCCCCGACCTGCTGCCCAGCGACGTGGTGGGCACCCTCATCTTCGATCCCCGGCAGCTCACCTTCACGCCCAAGCGCGGGCCGATATTTGCGAACCTGCTGCTGGCCGACGAGATCAACCGGGCCCCGTCCAAGGTGCAGGCCGCCTTGCTGGAGGCCATGGAGGAACGCCAGGTCACCCTGGGCGACGAGAGCTTCCCCCTGCCGAATCCCTTCCTGGTGCTGGCCACCCAGAACCCCCTGGAGCAGGAGGGCACCTTCCCC
>JANXYT010000348.1 GCA_025355915.1 Holophagaceae bacterium | reverse complement strand
GCTCGATGTGGCCTCATCCAGGAGGAGGATGCGGGGATCGGCCAGGATGGCGCGGGCGATGGCCACCCGCTGGCGCTGTCCGCCCGAGAGCTTCACGCCCCGCTCGCCCACCACGGTGTCGTACCCCAATTCGAAACGGTCCACGAATTCGTGGACATGGGCGATGCGGCCCACGGCCTCGATCTCCGCGCGGGTGGCGCCGGGCTTGGCGAAGCCGATGTTGTCCGCCACGGTGCCATCGAACAGGAAATTGTCCTGCATGACCACGCCCAGCTTGGCGCGGTACTCGCGGAGCTTCAGGGCATGCACATCCTTGCCGTCCACGAGCACCTGGCCCTGCTGGGGATGGGTGAAGGCCATCACGAGCGACAGGATGGTGCTCTTGCCAGAACCGCTGGAGCCCACCAGGGCCACGGTGCTGCCCGCGGGCGCCTCAAAGGAGACGCCCTTCAGCACCGGGGCGCCCTCGTCATAGCTGAAGTGGACGTCCCGGAAGGAGAGGGACCCCTCCACCGTGGGCAGCGGGGCGCGGCTGGCGTCCTCCTGGTCCTCCGTGGGCATGTCGAGGATCTCCCGGATCCGGTCGAGCCCGGCGAAGGCCTCGCTCACCTGGGTGCCGATGTTGGCGATCTGCACGACGGGTGCGGCCATGAGGCCCACGAAGAAAGTGTACATGATGAGATCGCCCAGGGTCATGGCCCCGGCGAGGATGGCCCGGCCGCCGATGATCATGATCAGCACGCCCAGGGCGCCCACGATGGCCGTGCCGAAGGCGGTGATGGCGCTGGTGCCGGTGAGGGTCCCGGCGATGTTCTTGAAGAGCCGCTCCGTGCCTTCGGCGAAGATGCGGCGTTCCCGGTCCTCGGCCACATAGACCTTGAGGATCCGGATGCCGCCCACGGATTCCGTGAGCCGGCCCGTGATCTCAGCGGTGATCTCGCTGCGCTTGCGGAAGAGGGGCCGCAGCTTCCGGAAGGCCAGGGCCATGGCCCCGCCAAAGGCCGACAGGAACAGGACCGTGGCCAGGGTGAGCTTCCAGTTGAGCCAGAAGAGGACAGCCAGGGAGATGAGCGCCGTGAGGACGCCGCCCACCAGCTGGATGATCCCGGTGCCCACCAGGTTGCGGACGCCCTCGGCATCGTTCATCACCCGGGCGATGACCACGCCGCTCTTGGTGCCGTCGAAGTAGCGGATGGGCAGGCGGAGGATGTGGTCCTGCACGCGCTGGCGCATGGCCAAGATGGCCCGCTGGGCCGCCACGCTCACCACCTGGGAGTTGGCGTAGCTGGTGATCGCCTGCAGCAGGGTGGCCGCCCCGGCGCCGAAGGCCAGGGGCAGCAGGAGGTGGCCGTTGTGCTTGCCGATGACCTCGTCGATGAGGGTCTTGGTGCTGGCCGGGAGCACCAGCCCCGCCAGGCGGCTGATGAGCATGAGCCCGAGGCCCAGGGCCAGGGAACCCCGGTGCTGGCGGAGGAGGGCCCGGGCCTCCCGCCAGGCGCGGGCCGTGTCCACCTTGGGTTTGGGGTTGGGCTGGGTCATGGGGGGCACCGTGAAAAGGGGACTTTACAGCATGGACCCCACCGGCCCCTGGCGAAACCGTCCCGGATTCCCCGGGGGCCGGTGGACAATGCGGCACAATGCGGGGCAGGGGGGGGCATGGCGGTTGGACGGCTCAGCATGGCGTGGATCCGGCAGGTGGTCGCCGAGGTCTACCCGGACGGCGTGGTCCGCCGGGCCCTGCTGGACCATTTCGCGGCCCTCCTGGTCTCCAGGAAGTCCAGCAAGGGGGCCAAGGGCCGCCTGGCCCGGCGCCTCTACCGGACGCTGCTGAAGCTCCAGCGCCGGGGCCTGATCGCCCTGGAGGAGGGCGTCGTGCGCCCCCTGGCCACGGCTAAAAAGGTCCGGGAGGCCCCCCCGGAACTGGGGCCCACCCTGGATCGGCTGCTGTTCAAGGCCCTGCTGGCTGAGGACGGTCAGGGGGACGGGCATACCCCTGCGGCCCTCCGGGAAGCCCGCTGGGACTTCATCTCCAGGGCCCTCGAGGCGGGCTGGACGGTACCCCAGGCGGCCGCCACCCTCGGGCTCCAGGCCCCCCAGGCCCAGGCGCTCCTTGATACGAGGTAGGCTGGGAGAATTGAACGATCAAAATTCTGAATGCTTGAACTCATCTGAAAATGAGGCAATATCCAAGCGGCAGGGCGTTCGCGCCTGACAGCACACCCACCAGCACACCCACCAGCGCCCGATGGCGCTTCATCCACAGGAGGCCTCCCTTGGCCGAAAATCTCTCCAAGGCTGAAATCGTCGACGCAGTCGCCAAGACCGCCGACATCACCAAGGTTGCCGCTGCTGCGGCGATCAACTGCGCCCTAGACACCATTGCCGCGCACATCAGCAAGGGCGGCAAGGTCACGCTCGTCGGCTTCGGCACCTTCAGCCAGAAGAGCCGCAAGGCTCGCACGGGCCGCAACCCTCAGACGGGCGAGCCCATCAAGATCGCTGCCTCGAAGTCCATGAGCTTCAAGGCCTCGAAGGCCGCCAAGGGCGCCAAGCCCAAGGCCAAGGCGAAGACCGCCGCCAAGCCCGCGAAGAAGAAGTAGGCGCCCGGAGTCAGCACCAGAAGGGGCCCACGGGCCCCTTCTTTTTTGGATTGGCCAGGGTTCCCTGCCCTTCAAATTTCGTGGGCCAGCTCCAGCTCCTGCGCCCGCCGGCGCTCCGCGCGGGCCAGGAAGACCACCGCGACCAGGACGAAGCCCAGGGAAACCCAGTTCTGGAGGCTGGGCAGCCGGCTGCGGAAGAGCCAGTGGCCCAGGAGCGTGGCGGTGGTTCCGGCCACCAGGGAGGTGAGGCGGTTCAGCAGGCCGGTGAAGGTGGCGGTCCTTCCTTTGAACATGAAGATGAACACGGAGAAGAAGGCCACCAGTCCGAAGGCGATGCCGGAGAACGCGGCCCACCGCCACCCGGGGGCGGGGGCCTGGATGGCGGCGATGAAGTCCACCACCTGCGGGGCCTGCAGCCAACCGGGGAAGGTGCGGGGGCCGAAATAGACCGCCAGGGCCATGAACACCATGACGACCGAAGCTGAGATCTGCTCCAGGCCGAAGAACCCGGCGTTATCCAGGGGTTCCCCCTTGGGGCGGGTGTTCTTGTAGTAGTTCATGATGTAGATGCGGATGGCGTAGGCGGCGATGTAGCTGGTGAAAATGATCACGGCGGCCCGGTTGCGCATGAAGGCGAAGCCGCCCGAGTGGGACCCGAACAGTTCGATGCAGGCCGCCAGCACCGCGAAGACCACCGCGGCGTTCTCCTCCCAGTAGATGCGCTTTCGCAGGATGCCCTGGGCGATCTGGAGACCATCCACCACCCGTCCGATGACAATGACGGCCGCGCGCATGATCACCATGGCCACCATCACGGAAATGGGCAGGGTATACATGAGGGTGGTGGTGGGGATGATGACCGCCGTGCAGATGCCGCTGGGAATGATGTAGAGGATCTCCGAGGGAATCTCCAGGCCCGCCACCCGCAGGGTCCGGACGGAGCGCAGACGGTACCACCCCAGGACCAGGACCGGCAGCAGGCAGGTGAGGTTGGCCCCCAGGGTGTTGTAGCCCAGGAAGGCGAT
>JANXYT010000316.1 GCA_025355915.1 Holophagaceae bacterium | reverse complement strand
GGCTCCCCATTTTTCTGCGCAGGCTAACTGACGACTTCCGCGTCGATCACGTTGTCGTCGCCCTTCTTCTCGCCGCCGGACTGGGCACCGGGCGCACCGGGCGCGCCGGGCGCGGCGCCACCGTCCTGGGGCGGTTCCTGCTTGTAGAGGCTTTCGGCCAGCTTGTGGCTCTTGGCCGTCAGCGTCTCGAGGGCCTTCTTGATGCGGTCCTGCTCCAGGCTGGCCAGGGCGGCCTTGGCTTCGACCAGGGCCTCCTCGGCCTCCTTCTTGTCGTCTTCGGGCAGCTTCTCGCCGCTGTCCTTCAGGAGCTTCTCGACCTGGTAGACCATCTGGTCGAGGTGGTTCTTCTCCTCGAGCAGGGCCTTGCGGGATTCATCCTCGGCCTTGTGGGCTTCGGCATCCTTCACCTTGGCGTCGATCTCCTCCTTGGAGAGGCCGGTGCTGCCCGTCAGGGTGATGCTGGCGTCCTTGCCCGTGCCCTTGTCCTTGGCGGTCACGTGCACGATGCCATTGGCGTCGATGTCGAAGACGACCTCGATCTGGGGCATGCCGCGGGGGGCCGGGGCGATGTTGCCCAGGTGGAACTGGCCCAGCAGCTTGTTGCCCTCGACCACAGGGCGCTCGCCCTGGAACACCTCGATGTCCACGCCGGGCTGGTTGTCCACGGCCGTAGTGTAGACCTCGGAGCGCTTGGTGGGGATGGTGGTGTTGCGGGGAATGATCACGCTCATCTGGCCGCCGTTGGCGTTGATGCCCAGGGAGAGCGGCGTCACGTCCAGCAGCAGTACGCCCTTCACATCGCCGGACAGCACGCCCGCCTGCACGGCGGCGCCCACGGCCACCACTTCGTCGGGGTTCACGCTGTGGTTGGGTTCCTTGCCGAAGATCTGCTTCACCAGCTCCAGCACCCGGGGGATGCGGGTGGAACCGCCGACCATCACCACCTCGTCAATCTCGTGGTGGGCCATCTTGGCGTCCTTTACCGCGTTCTCGCAGGGGCCCTTCAGCTTCTGAAGAACCGGTTCGATCATGGCCTCGAATTTGGCGCGGCTGAGGTGCTGGTTCACATGCTTGGGACCGCTGGCATCGGCGGTGATGTAGGGCAGGCTGATGTCGGTCTGCGTGGTGCTGGACAGCTCGATCTTGGCCTTTTCGGCGGCCTCCTTGAGGCGCTGCATGGCGTCCGCCTGCTTGCGGAGGTCGATGCCCTCGGTCTTCTGGAACTCGTCCGCCAGCCAGTCGATGATGGCCTGGTCGATGTTGTCGCCACCCAGGTGGGTGTCACCGTTGGTGGATTTCACCTCCACCACGCCCTCGGAGACTTCGAGGATGGAGATATCAAAGGTGCCACCGCCGAAATCGAAGACCGCGATGGTGCCGTCCTTCTTCTTGTCCAGCCCGTAGGCCAGGGCCGCTGCGGTGGGCTCGTTGACAATGCGCTTCACATCCAGGCCCGCGATGGCGCCAGCGTCCTTGGTGGCCTGGCGCTGGGCGTCGTTGAAGTAGGCGGGCACGGTGATGACGGCTTCCGTGACCTTCTCGCCCAGGTAGGCCTCGGCGGCCTCCTTCATCTTGACGATGACCGCCGCGCTGATCTCTTCGGGACTGAGCTTCTTGCCCAACACATCAATGACGCAGCCGCCCTTGTCGGCGCGCTCGACGGTGTAGGGCACGAGCTTCTGCTCCCGGTCCGAGTCGGCAAAGGGTAGGCCCATGAACCGCTTGATGGAGTAGATGGTGATCTTGGGCTGGGCCACGGCCTGCCGCTTGGCGGAGACACCCACCAGGCGCTCGCTGGTCTTGGGGTTGAAGCCCACCACGGACGGCGTGGTGTTCGCGCCCTCCGGGTTGGGGATCACCTTGGGCTGCCCGCCTTCCATGACGGCCACGCAGCTGTTGGTGGTACCGAGGTCAATGCCGATGATCTTGCCCATGTCATTCCTCCTGGGGCCAGAGCAGGCGTCGCTCACCCTGGACTTCTATTGAGCATAGGGGGTAAGAATGCCTTGTCAATGAAATCTTCCCGATTTCACTCATGTTTTCTTCGTTTTATTAATCTTTACCTTTGAGGATATGCTGACAGCCATGGTTCTTCGCCCCTGCCCCACCTGCCGCATCCCCACCTCCTGGGAGGGGAACGCCTTCAAGCCCTTCTGCTCGGAGCGCTGCCAGATCCAGGATCTCGGCGCCTGGTCCAGCGAAAGCTACCGCGTTCCGGAGAAACCCCAGGAGGAGGATGGCGAGGGGTGGAGCGACGGGGGCGAGGGCGAGTAGGCGATTATTCCGCCTTATAGACCTTCTTCACCACGTACCGGGGCCGGTCCCGCACTTCCTGGTAGATGCGGCCGATGTATTCGCCCAACAAGCTAAAGGCGATGAACTGGCAGCCCACGAAGAAGAACAGGATGGCGAACAGGGTGAACACGCCCTGGGCGGTGCCCTCGGGGTGCATGAAGCGGTACACTACCAGGCCGATGAAGAGGAGGAAGCCGAAACCCGCGGTGAGGATCCCGAACACGCTCAGGGCCTGCAGCGGCAGCAGGCTGAAGCTGGTGAGCAGGTCGAACTGCAGGTTGATGAGCTTCCAGAGGCCGTACTTGCTGGTGCCCGCAGCCCGTTCGGCGTGGGCCACGGGCACTTCCGTGATGCGCTTGGCGAAGCTGTTGGCCAGGGCGGGGATAAAGCTTGAGCGCTCTTTGCAGAGCAGCATGGCATCCACCACGTCGCGACCATAGGCCCGCAACATGCACCCATAATCGTGAAGCTTCACGCCGGTGGTCCTGCGAGTGATGGCGTTGACGATCAAACTGGGCATGGTGCGAAAGAAACTGTCGTTGTCCTGGCGGCCCTGGCGCCAGCCGCCCACCACGTCGTAGCCCTCCTCCACCTTGGCCACGAGCTTGGGGATCTCCTCCGGGGGGTTCTGGAGATCTGCGTCCAGGGTGACAATGACCTGGCCCTTCACCTCGGCGAAGGCGCCGAAGATGGCGCTGTGCTGACCGTAATTCCGGTTGAATTCCACCACCTTCACCCGGGGTTCGGCCTTGGCGATGGCGATGAGCATGGCCAGGCTGCGATCCCGGCTGCCGTCGTCGGTGAGGATGATCTCCCAGGGCTTGGCCGGATCCGCGAAGTGGTCTGCCATGACCTTGGACAGGCGCTCCCACAGCACGGGGATGTTCTCCTCCTCGTTATAGATGGGGATCACGATGCTGAGGTAGGGGTCCATGGGCACTCCGAGGCCCCATTCTAGTAGGATCAACAGATCACCGGAGATACCCATGTCGGAACCGAAGATCCTGCTGGTGGAAGACGAGCTCAGTCTCGCCGAGGGCATCCAGCTCAACCTCGAGCTGGAAGGCCTTGCCTGCACCTGGATTTCCCGGGGGGACTTGGCCCTGAAGCAGATCCTCGCGGAGTCCTTCGACCTGGTGATCCTCGACGTGATGCTGCCCGGCATGGACGGTTTCACCATCTGCGAAAAGGTCCGCGAGGCCAAGAACTTCACGCCCATCCTCTTCCTCACCGCCAAGAACACCGACGACGACCGCGTCCACGGCTTCGAAACCGGCGCGGACGACTACCTGGGCAAACCGTTCCAGGTGCGGGAGCTGCTGCTGCGGGTCCGCGCCATCCTGCGCCGGGAATCCTGGTACAAGAGCCGGGAAATCAACAGCCGCCAGGTTTACGGCGCCTATTGGGTCGACTTCGACAACTTCTGCGGTGAGGGCCCCGGCGGCGCCTTTCAGCTGGGCGTGAAGGAATGCATGATCCTGAAGCTCCTGATGGAGCGCCCGGGCCAGGTGGTGAGCCGCACCGACATCCTGGACAAGGTCTGGGGCGAAGACGCCTACCCCACCAGCCGCACCGTGGACAATTTCATCGTCCGCATCCGCCGCGTCATGGAGGACGATCCCCACCACCCCCACTGGGTCCACACCATCCGCAGCGTGGGCTACCAGTTCGACCCCGAAGGGAAACAGCGCAAGGGCGAGGACTGAGCCTAGCGTTTCAGCAGCGCTTTGATGGCCGCGAGGTCGGCTTTCATGGTTTCCAGTTCCGCGCGCAGGGCATCATTCTCGGCCTTGAGTTCCTGCACGGCCTTCACGGTGTAAGGGATGACCTGGTTGTAGCTCACGGTCCAGATGCCTCTGCTTTCATCCACAGGACGATGCGCCGCCATGGGCAGCACTTCATGGAGCTCCTGGGCGATGAAGCCCGCCTCCTCCAGACCTTCACCCTCAAGCACCAGCGCACCATTCAGGAAGTGATTCCGGTGTCTGAAGTAGGTCGTGGGCCGGAGCGCCATTAGCGTGGCAAGCCCGTTGGCGATGGGTTGCTGATTCGACTTGATGCGGCCGTCCGAAGGCGGGTTAATGGTGCCGACAATCGGACTGCTGAAAGTCTTGGTGCCTCCGATGTCCTGATTGGTCGTCAAATCCACGAAGTTCTGCGTGAGGGAGCCCGTGCCACCGTTGGCCACAGGCAGGGTCCCCGTGACATCCGTGGCCAGGTTGATGGCCGCGCCGCTGCTGGCGGCGGTCAGCCGCCCCTGCTGATCCACCGTGAGGCTGGCGCGGGTGTACGAACCCGGCGTCACGGCGGTGTTGGCCAGGGAGATGGTGCCGCTGGTCGTGATCGGTCCGCCGGTCAGGCCCGTGCCCGTGGCCACGCTAGTGACCGTGCCACTGCCGGCGGCGGCACTGGTCCAGGTGGTCCCGTTGGAGGTGAGCACATGCCCCGAGGTCCCTGGCGCCACCGCCAACAGGGCGCTGGCTCCATTGCCCAGCAGCACATTGTTCGCCGCCAGGGCCGTCGCCCCTGTGCCGCCGTTGCCGACAGGAACGGTGCCCGTCAGGGTGATGGCCGGCGAGGTGCCGCCACTACTGGCAAGCGGCGGCGCGGCCGTCACGGCCGTGACACCGCCACTGGCGGCGGCGGCACTGGTCCAGGCGGTGCCGTTGGAGGTGAGCACATTCCCCGAGGCCCCGGGGGCCCCCAACCCCGTGCCGCCACTCGCCACCGGCAGGGTCCCCGCTACATCTGTGGCCAGACTGATGGCCGCCCCGCTGCTGGCGGCCGTGAGCCGGCCCTGCGGGTCCACGGTGACATTGGCGCGGGTGTAGGCGCCGGCCGTGACGGTCGTGTTGGCCAAGGAGATGGTGCCGCTGGTCGTGATGGGTCCACCGGTCAGGCCCGTGCCTGTGGCCACGCTGATGACGCTGGTGGCGCCCGAATTGAGGCCAAACAGGGACCAGGTGCCGCCATTGAACTGGTAGAGACCGGCGGTCCCATCGGTCTGATAGACCATCAGGCCGACGCTGGGCGTGACGATGGTGGCGCGCTGTAGGGCCGTCATGCGCGGCGGCAGGAACCCCTTGGTGGTGCTGGTGAGGTCCAGCAGGGCACTGGCGTTCGGGGGGTTGATGCCCACGCCCAAGGACCCGGTGGTAAAGGCCGCATTCGAACCATTCAGCGTGAACGGACTCGTCCCGGCAGGGCCGGCCGCGCCGGCGGGACCCTGGAGGCCGATCGGACCGGGTAGACCCTGGGGGCCGGCGGGACCTGCGGGTCCCTGGGTTCCCCCCCCCGCCACGGTCGCGGCGCTCCACTTGCTGCCGTTGAACACCAGGGCTTGGCCGGTGGTGGGGGCCGTGGTGGTCAGGTCCAGGGGAAGGCCCTGCAGCTTCATGACCAGGGTCTGGTTCTGGGTGCCGGCCAGATCACCCGCGAAGGCACCAATGATTTCCCAGGCGCTGCGGGCCTGGAAGGCCGGAATGATGTCCACGTCCGGCGTCAACGCCGCCCCCCCGATGGTCACCCGCAGGCGCAGGCCGCTGCGCGCCAGCACGGAGGAGGGGATGGCGGTCATGCCCGTGCCCAGCACCACGCTATAGAGCCCGGCATCCACCGTGAGGGTCTGGTTGCCGGAATTCCACAGCTCCAGGCCGGTGGCATCCAGAATGGCAAAGGTGAACACCCTTGCGCCGGTGACGGCCACGGTGCCTTCCAACAGTCGCCCCTGGTAGGCCACCTGCGGCGGGGGCGTGGCATTCGGGGCCTGCTGGGCGAAGGTGGGCCGGGCCGCCACGGCGCTGAGGCCGAGGATCAGGGCGACGGTGGGAGGGAGGAAGGCATGTCGCATGGGGAACCGCCTGGTTGGGAAGAAAGGGGATGAGGGGTCAGACCAGAGGAGGCAAGGGCGAGGTCAGCGGGGGACCGGGGGGTCGAATCCGTGGCGCACCTGCATGGTTCCACTGGGGGTGGCCGCGATTCGGGCGGGCACGGTTTCCCCCCCCACCGGATGGTTTCGAGTGGTCCCATTCTTAGAGGTCTGTGCCACACCGAAGGCCTGGACCAGATTGGGATTGAGATGCGCCCCTGGCGATACGACCGAGACGGTGGCCGTGGCCGTGTATCTCACGTCATTGCTCCACAGGGCCACGATCTGGTACTGGCCTAGGGTCGAGGAGGCGGTGAAAGTCCCGCTGGCATCGCAGGTGCCGCCGGTGGCGGGCAGCACGTACCAGGTGGCGCCGCCGCCTCCCAGGGGGCCCCTGGCCGAGAACTGCAAGGTCTGGCCTGCGAGGAGGGTGGCGGTCGAAGGCGTGATCTGGAACGTGCCGTTCAGCTGTCCGGGCTGGTCTCCGGAGGACCGGTTGCTCCCGCCGATGCAGCCAAGGCTCGCGAAAGTCGTCAGGGCGACTGCGGCCCAGAGGCCCGGGGGCCTGCCCACAGGAGCGGAGGGTTGAGCAGCATGGACGGACCGGATCATGGAAGTCCTCATTCGCTAGAAATGCCAGAGGAGGCCGAGGGTGCCCAGGTCGGCCGAGAGGTTCTCGTAGCCGTAATGGCTGGAAATCCAGCGGGCTTCGACCTCCAACCACGGCGTGAATCGGTAGGTGCCCACCACGCCGAAGCCGGCCCGGGTCCAACGGCTGGTGCCCGAAGCCTGGGCCGTTCCCGCGCCGGGGATGACCACCTGGTTGGAACTGGCGACGGACCAGCGGATCAGGTAGACACCTGGTCCCCCCGCCCAGCGACCGTACCGTCCGTACCGTCCATCAGAGAAGAGGTAATCCACCCCCACCGCGAGCCCCTGGACCTTGGTCTCGATGCGCTGGGCCAGCGGGGTTTCGACGTCCTGGCGCCGGCGGCCGAAGGACCAGAGATCCACCCGGGGACGCAGCTCATCTTCTCCGTTGATGATCCAGGTGGCGTGAATCCCGAGGCCCAGGATCGGGCTTGAGCCGGTGGTGCTGCGGAGGTCCTGGGCCACGGGCAGCACCAAGCCCGCCTGGACCCCCAGGCTGAGGTCCTTTGGCCTCTCTGCGGCCCCGAGATCGGTCCCTGCCAGAAACCCGCCGAGCGCCACCACCAGAGCTGCCTTCATCATGCTGTCTCCTGGTCTTCCCGGTTCTCGCCGACAGACGAAACCGTCGTGTTTCCGGAACGGAGTCCAGAAAACCCGCTTTTGAAATGGGTTCT
>JANXYT010000345.1 GCA_025355915.1 Holophagaceae bacterium | reverse complement strand
AAGGCGAACTGCTCGGTGATGGGGTGGCCCTCGAAGGCCTGCAACACCTCCGATGGATGCTGGATTTCCTCGGTGAACCGCTCCTCGTCGCCCTCGAAGACCGAGGTCTTGGTGGAGGTCGAGCCGGGGTTCACCACCAGCACGCGGTGGCGGCGGAAGAAGGTGTCCTTGGGCGTGCGCTTCCACTCGCCGTAGGCGTGCAGGCGCAGCACCGAAGCCTTCACCGCCAGGCGGATGTCCTCGGGCGTGCAGTCCATGGGCACGTCCACGCCCTGGAACCAGAGGCCGAACATGACGGGGAATTTCCGGGCCTCGGGGAACCGCGTGGCGTAGAGGTGGTAAAGCAGGTTGCCCATGTCGAGGTTGGGACAGACGATCACGTTGGGGCCGCCCTCCCAGGGCAGGCCATCCGCGTGGTAGAGGTCCGCGGAGCGGCGGGAGAGCGCCACGCTCACTTTCACCTCGCCCCGGATGTGGATGCTGGCGTACCGCGTGCTGTGGGCGATGCGCTCGGCGAGGATGCCCGGCACCAGGTCCGCCGCCTGCCGCACCAGTTCGGGCGAGGGTCCCTCGTCACTGCCACGGTTCGAATAGGACACCATGGCGCATCGGATCTCGGGCAGCACATCTTCGGGGATGAGGTCCCGCGCCACGGCGCAGGTGCCCACGGCCACTTCGGCAAGGGTGCGGGGCGTCATGGTGGCATTCACGCCCACGTCGCCGAACACCACGATGTTGTGGGGGTAGACGTCGTTCGGATGGGAATCCGGCAGCACGAAAACGCCCGCCTCGCAGGTGACACCGCGGTGGGCCAACAGGTCCACCATGGGCCGGAAGAAGGCCTTGGGTTCATGGATGGCGCCGCCCACCACCATGTCGGCGTGCCCCTGTTTCACCGCCCAGATGCCGAAACGGCCGGGCTCGGAGACCAGCGACCGCGCCTCGTCCAGGCACATGGGGCGCTCATGGACCTGGCACCATTCCAGGCAGGCTGCGGCGAAAGTCTCCACCAAATCGGGCCGAGAGGCGGGGTCCACAAAGGCGCTTTCGGACAGGGTGTAGGCCACTCGATCCGAGCCGAGGTGGCCAAGCTCACTGGCAGCCAGGGCCCGCACAGCGGCTTCTGGAGCCAGGAAGACCGGATGGATGAAGCGGCCCAGAAAGCAGGCGGCTTCCAGGGTGCGGGGGTCCAACGCCTCCGGGAACACCACTGTGGGGCGGTTCCGGGGCACGGCCAGCAAACGGCTGTCAAGGGAGGCTTCGATGTCAAACATGGGGCTCCAAGGGCACCTTGGCCCTTTGTCTGGCGAGTCTATCAGGGGGAATCGCCTTTGTTTTCGGCCTGAAGGTCACATGTGATTTCAGTGGTCTGCGATGCTGACCGAATCCACCCAGACCACCTCGCAGGAACCATCCCCGGTATCCGTCCGCGTCAGGCTGCTGACCCAATGCCAGCCATCCTGGCCATCGGCCCGTACCAGCTGTCCATGCAGCTCGACGAGCTGCCCGGCCTTCACCGACAACAGGCGCTTGGCCACGGCTTCACTGGCCGGAATCATGTGCATGTTCGCGCTGTGGGAGATGACCTCGGCTTCGGAGATGGGCATTTGGGCAGCGCTCCAGAAGTACCAGCGATCCCGCTGCTGGATGGAAAACGCTTTGAGGATTCTCGAATCGGACATGGGGCCCCATCCCAGCGCCAGATCCACGGGCGAGAGCTCCGACGCCCGATCGAAGCGGTAGCGCTCGGTGCTCAGCACCCGCGCCCGGATCTCGAAGTGGGCGAGGGCCGTGATCTGGTGGTGGTGGAAGGTCCACGGAGCGGTGGAGTTCGGGTCGATCTGGGTGGGCTCCGCAGCCGTGAGGATGCCGGCGGGCTGGGGCACAGGGCGTCCCTCCCACCATCCGAAGCCAAGTAGGACTACGATCCCGCCAAGGGTCAGTCGTCCCCATCGCTCGCTGAGCCAGTCCCGAAAGTCGTCCATGTCACAAGACTACCTCGCCCACAGGCGCTAAGGTCCGGCCCACTCCTGGCCTACACTGGTTCCATGTCCTACACCCTGCTCCGCGATCTGGTCGAAGCCTGCCGGCGCCTTCATGCCAGCGGTCTGCTCGCGGCTTCGGATGGGAACGTGTCCATCCGCCTGCCCGACGGCCGCATCGCCATGACGCCCAGCGGCGTGCCCAAAGCCAGGGTAAAAGTGGGGGATCTGGCCTATCTTTCCCCCAGTGGAGCCACCCTTTCCGGGCGCCCCAGCAGCGAGCGGGCCATGCACCTGGCCATCTATCTAGCCGTACCTGAGGCGAAGGCCGTCGTCCATGCCCATCCGCCCACGGCCATCGCGTGGTCGCTGGCGCGGCCGGACCTGAAGGAACTGCCTGCGGACGGCCTGCCCGAAGTCATCCTCGCCGCGGGCCGCATCCCCATCGTGCCCATGGCCATGCCCGGCACCGAGGCCATGGGCACGAACGTCCTGCCCTATCTGCCGGAGCATCGCCTCATGCTTCTGGCCCGCCACGGCGGCCTCTGCTGGGGGAGCACCTGGACGAAGCCGTGGGCGGCATCGAGCGTCTGGAACAGGTCGCGGAGATCCTGTGGAAGGCCGAGACCCTGGGCGGCGTGAAATCGCTGGCGGCATCTGATCTTGAGGAACTGCGGGCCCTACGGGCCAAGATTGGCCCAAAAATTATTTGAAATGGAAACCGCAGATGACGCAGATGAAGCAGATTGGAAAGTCGAGATCTCGGGTTTTTCATCTGCGCAATCTGCGTCATCTGCGGTTAGAAAACAAAGGCCTTCCATGAACCCCTTCGAATCCCTCGGTCTCCGCCACGATGGCCGTACCCTCTGGGTGTTGGACCAGACGCAGCTGCCAGATGCGGAGCTGTGGCTGGATGGCAGCGAGCCGGACGCCATGATCGCCCTCATCCAGCGGCTGGCGGTGCGCGGCGCGCCCCTCATCGGCGTCGCCGCCGCGGCAAGCCTAGCCACCTTCGTGCAGCGCGGCGCTTCCGCCACGGCGTACGCCTCTGCCTGCGCAGCCCTGCGCGCGGCCCGGCCCACGGCCGTGAACCTCATGTGGGCCATGGACCGCATGAAGGCCGCCGCCGATCCCGAAGCCGAAGCCCAGGCCATCTTTGAGGAGGACGTGCGGCTCTGCGAAGGCATGGCGGTTCATGGCTCGGCCCTCATCCAGGATGGTGAAGGCATCCTCACCCACTGCAACACCGGCGGCCTCGCCACAGCGGGCATCGGCACGGCTTTGGGCGTCCTCCGCCGCGCCCATGAGCAGGGCAAACGCATCCATGTATACGCGGACGAAACCAGACCCCTCCTGCAAGGAGGCCGCCTCACGGCCTGGGAGCTCATGAAGCTCGGCATTCCCGCCACGCTCATCACGGACAGCATGGCCGCCCTGCTGATGCGCGATGGCAAAGTGCAGCGCGTGCTGGTGGGCTCGGATCGTGTGGCCGCCAACGGCGACTTCGCCAACAAGGTGGGCACCTATGGTGTGGCCGTACTGGCCCGTTTCCATGGGGTGCCCTTCCATCCCGTGGCGCCGTTCAGCACCGTGGACCTGGCCTGCCCCAACGGGGCCGCCATCCCCATCGAGGAACGCGACCCCGCTGAAGTCCGGGGTTACGGATCCCTACGTTGGGCCCCCGAAGGCATGCCCGCCTGGAACCCCAGCTTCGACGTCACCCCGGTGGACCTCGTCACCAGCCTTGTGCTGGATCGTGGCGTCTACAGCGCCGAGAAACTTCGATCGGGCGTGCTGGCAAGCCTGCTTGGATAAAGATCAAGACCCAATCTCAAAATGAATGTGTTTTTTGGTCCAGGAGGGTCCCCACCCTCCTCCCTTTGGTTTCAAGCGCCCCCATCCATAAATCCACTTGTCTATCCCTTATGAACGGGAATAGAGTTCAACCATAAATCACCCTGAGAAAGAGCTGTCCCACCCCATCGGGGCAGTTCTCCACATCCAAGAGGAGGGGATCCTGCCATGAGCAGCGAAATGTACGAGCATATGCGGGCCAATCCCAAATTCCAGAGACTCGTCGCCCGACGGAGCCGCTTCGCCTGGACCCTGGCCTTCATCGTGCTGGCCATGTTCTACGGTTTCGTGCTGGTGGTGGCCTTCAAGCCGGCCCTGCTTGGCCGGCCGATCGCGCAGGGCTCGATGGTCACCATCGGAGTCGCTGTGGAACTGTTCATGTTCATTTTCTTCTGGGTGCTGACGGCGGTGTACGTGATTCGTGCCAATGGCGAATTCGATGCGCTGACCCAGGACCTCATCAAGGATGCCTGGAAGGAGAACAAGTGATGCATCGCCTGGCACGCATCGGCCTCGCCCTGGGGCTTCTCACCATGTCAGTGATGGCCTTCGCCGGCCCGCCGGTGGGAGGCATCCTGGAAAAACAGCCCACCAACTGGCACGCCATCATCATGTTCTGCCTCTTCGTGGCCCTGACCATGGGCATCACCTACTGGGCGGCCGGCCGCACCAAATCCACCGCTGACTTCTACACGGCCGGCGGCGGCATCACCGGCTTCCAGAACGGCCTCGCCATCGCTGGCGACTATATGTCCGCCGCCACGCTCCTGGGCCTGAGCGCCATGGTCTACGGCCAGGGCTACGACGGCTACATCTACATGCTGGCCTTCTTTGCCGGCTGGCCGATCATCCTCTTCCTCATGGCCGAGCGGCTGCGCAACCTGGGCCGCTTCACCTTCTCCGACATTACCGCCTACCGCCTCGATCAGAGCAAGGTCCGGATCATGGCCGCGATCTCTTCGCTGACCGTGGTCTGCTTCTACCTGCTTGCCCAGATGGTCGGCGCGGGTCAGCTGATCAAGCTGCTCTTCGGCCTGGAATACAAGATCGCGATCTTCATTGTCGGTTTCCTGATGATGTTCTACGTCATCTTCGGCGGCATGGTGGCCACCACCTGGGTGCAGATCATCAAGGCCTGCATGCTGCTCGTGGGCGGCACGCTGGTCATGGTCCTGGCCATGAGCAAGTTCGGCTTCTCCTATCACAACCTGGTCGAACAGGCCACCGCTGTGCATAAGCTCGGCCCCAAGCTGATGTATCCCGGCAGCCTGCTGGCCGATCCTGTGACCGCGATCTCGCTGGGCCTGGGCCTGATGTTCGGCACCGCGGGCCTGCCCCACATCCTCATGCGGTTCTTCACCGTCACGAACGCCAAGGAGGCCCGCAAGTCCGTGCTTTATGCCTCCGGCTTTGTGTCCTACTTCTTCAATGTCATCTTCCTCATCGGCCTCACCGGCATCATCATCGTCGGCCAGAACGGCTCCTTCTTCGAAGGTGGCAAGATCGGCGGCAAGCTCATCGGCGGCGGCAACATGGTCGCCATGCATCTGGCCAAGGCGGTGGGTGGCAATATGCTCCTCGGTTTCCTCGCGGCGGTGGCCTTCGCCACCATCCTGGCCGTGGTCTCCGGGCTGGCCCTGGCCGGTGCGTCCGCCATCTCCCACGATCTGTACGCCCGGGTCATCATGAAGGGGAAGGCCTCGGAAGCCACCGAAATCAAGGTCTCGAAGGTCGCCGTCATTTGCCTGGGATTCATTGCCATCGTCCTCGGCATCCTGTTCGAGAAGCAGAACATCGCCTTCATGGTGGGCCTCGCCTTCGGGGTGGCGGCCGCGGCCAATTTTCCGGTGCTCATCCTCTCCATGTACTGGAAGGGACTGACCACCCGCGGCGCCCTCTGGGGCGGCTACGGCGGTCTGATCTCGGCGGTGCTGTTCGTGCTGTTCTCGAAGTCCGTATGGGTGGACGTGATCGGCATGAAGGTGGCCCTCTTCCCTTACACCCAGCCGGCCCTGTTCGCCATGCCGATCGCCTTCCTGTTGGCCTATATCTTCTCCAAGATCGATGGCAGCGATCGCGCCAAGGCAGAGATCGAGGCCTTCGAGGATCA
Source organism: Holophagaceae bacterium (assembly GCA_025355915.1). GTDB lineage: Bacteria > Acidobacteriota > Holophagae > Holophagales > Holophagaceae > Geothrix. Next base: position 3,154 of record JANXYT010000345.1, on the reverse strand, counting down.
ATACGTTCGGGGTCAGACCGGGTTTGGCGCAGCCACTTCGAGCAAGCATTGATGGCTTAGCCGCTGATCCAAAGCGGCACACACTGGGGCCGGGGGGCATATCTCCCCGGCCTTGTGCTTGGTGCGGATGGGATATCAGAAATGCGTGTGCCCGTCTGGAGCGATGAGGTTTGCCATCTGGCGCTTTGGGTTCCCCACCCTGCGAAGGCTCGAGAGGTCGCGGACTCCCGCCTGGGTCAAAAAAGGGAGGAGGCGCTGGAGCAGCTGGGCCGTGACGTAGGCATCCCCGATCGCCGTATGCGCTTCCTCGACCGGAATCTCGAAAGCCGCAGCCAGATCGAAAAGGCCCGGTCCGGGCATGCCGGTCGCGAAGGCGGGGTGGTCGGCGTGCCGCTGCCGGAGCCAACCGTACAGTGACAGGGTGTCCACGGCCACGTTCCGGAACCGAGTGCCCGTCAGCCGCCTGGCGTCGCGGTTGAGGAAGGCGAGGTCGATGGACAGGCAATGTCCGACGAGGACCGTCCCGGCCACGTACTCCCCGAAGGAGGCGAGGACCCCCTCGATCACGGGCATCTCCTCGAGCTGCGACGGCGTGATCCCATGGATGACGACGGTGCGCCGATCCAGGACGGCTCTCGGATTGACCAGTGCCTTGAAGGTGTTCCCGAGCTCGATCCGGCCCCCGTGCATGTGGAGCGCCCCGATTGAAACGATGTCGTCCCGGCGTTCGTCGAGGCCCGTCAACTCCGTATCGAGCACGGTGAACCGGATGTCCAAGATCGGCACGTCCGCACCGGATGGACGCCATCCCAGTTTCTCCCTGCCCCACTCCAGCAATCCCATGGTTCCGCCGTCAGATGATGAAGGCCTTGTACCGGTCCATGACCAGATCCTGGACCTTGAGGATCAGGCGAAAGGCGTTCTTGAGCGACTGCCGCTCAAGGCTGCTCAGGGTGTCCAGGCGGATGAAATTGTCGATGGGTGTTCCGGCTTCCATCTGGCGGTACTGATGATGCACCCGGAGCAAGGTGATGAACTCAAAGGCGTATTCCAGTTCATCCACCAGGTCCGCAAGGAGGGAGGTACTGCCACGGAGGGCTTCGAGCCGTTCCAGGGTAGAGGCATGCCGGATTCCCTTTTCCAAGGCGAACAGGCGGGCGATGTCGACCAGGGGGGCCACTCCCTTGATCTTCAGGTTCAAGCCATCCTTATGCTCGCCGCTCCGTTCCACGGCCACGCCCCCGAAGAACCCGATGGGCGGGCGGTTCTTCACGAGCATATTGGCCAGAAAGCCCAGGAAGACCGGGTAGTCCGGGATGAGCCTGCCGAAGTGCTCGCGCAGCTCCCAGGCGAGGGAGCCGTCGCCATGGAGGGGCCTGAAATCGAAGAAGATGAGCGATTTGAGCACAGCCTCTGGATTCGGTTCAGAGATCCAACTGCTGAAGTAGCGCTTCCATTCAGAGAGCGGCTGACACCAGTCCGGATTGCTGGCCATGTAGTTGGCCGGGCAGGCCTCGAAGCCACACTGGATCAGGCCATGGCGCATGAACACTGAGAACCGGCGGAAATAATCCGCCACCTTGGCCCTTTGGATTTCCGACACATCCGCGTAGACCAGGGCGTTGTCCTGGTCCGTGCGGAAGGTCTGTTCTTTTCGCCCCTCGCTGCCCAGGGCAAGCCAGCAATAGGGCACTGGGGGCGGTCCGAACTCCCGCTCCGCGAGTTCCAGCACCTTCCTCACCACGCGATCATTCAGTTCCGAGATGATCCGGGTGATGTTGGTGGCCCGGGTGCCCTCACGCAGCAGGGCGCCGATGATGGACAAGGCCTTCCGGGATACCGGCGCCAGGCCATCCAGCGTCGTTTGATGCTCGATGTCCTCTGAAAAGGCCAGAGGGCTCCGTCCCTGGAGCACCATGAAATCATGGTTGGTCACCACCCCCCGGATGGCCCCTTCCCGGGTGACAGCCACATGGTAGATGTCCCTTTGGAGCATCTTGAGGACCACCTCGAAACAGGGGTCCTTTTCGTCCACCGAGACGACGGGATAGCTCATCACCCGTGAAACCGGGCCATTGATGGGTTCCCCTTCGGCCACCACTTTGGAGCGGAAATCCGAATCGGTGAGGATTCCGATGGGTTCCCCACTCGGTCCTACCACAAGCGCCGCACTCTGCCGCTCCTCCACCATCCGCCGGGCCGTCTCGCGGATGGTCGTGTCCGCCTCCACCACCGTGGTGAACCGTTGGCAGATCTCCCCTACCTGGGCGGTAAACAAGAGGTGGTCGCTGCTTCCCAGGAACAGGCTCTTGCCCTGGATTTCTCGGGAAGTCATTTCCAGGTATTTCGTGAGGTGGAACTGAAGCAGGTACTCGGTGATGGCAGGATGGCTGCCCACCAACTCGTTGAACCGACCCTTCGGCAACAGGTAACAGACGGTGTCCTGGAGGGCGACGATGGTGGTCCTCTGCTGCCCGCCCATCAGGGAGACCAGCCCGAAGGTTTCACCTCGTTCCCGATAATCGACCACCACTTCGTCGCCCCCGCCCTTCGGCCGATGGGTGATCTTGACCATCCCCTTTTGAATGATCTGCAGGTAGTCGCTGACCGGACCATCCTGCTGGAGGATCACAGCGCCCTTGGGATGGAACTCCATCGTCAGGCTTTGGGCCAGCTCCCGCCGCAGAGGTCCCTCCAGGAACTGAAAGGGGGGGATCTGGGACAGGAATCGGACCGCCTCATCGATCAGCATCGTCCCACCTGAAGCAACAGGGAATTCGGCTCCCCAGATCCAACCCTGGCTCCGCTAAACGCACCACCCGTCCGAAGAACCGATTTTTCCCGTCGATCGGCCCCCTCTGCAGCAGCCCAGCTTTTCACTGCCCACGCCCACTCAAGGCCTGCAACCCCACGCCCACCACGATGACACCCAGGGCGATCCACCGCATGGGGGTCATGGCTTCGCCGAGGAAGGCGCGGGCCATGAGGGCGTTGGCGATGAAGCCCAGGGCCAGGAAGGGATAGGCGTAGTTCACCTGCACCATGGACAGGGCGCCCAGCCACACGACCACGCTCACGGCGTAGCAGGCCAGACCGGCGATGACCCAGGGTTCGAGCATGAGCTTGAATAGCGGTCCCGCGGCCAGTTGCATAC
>JANXYT010000260.1 GCA_025355915.1 Holophagaceae bacterium | reverse complement strand
CGTCCGAGGCGAAGGCGATCAGGTCCACCGGCCGGTCGAGGACGCGGTCCGGTCCCAGGATGGCCGCGAGGGAATCCCTCAGGGATGTGGCAGTGGCAGTGGTCATGAGAAACATCCTCTCCCCGCTTTTGGGGGCGAAATAAGGTCCCGCCGACGATGGGGATGTCGGCGGGACCCGGTTGTTCGTCGGGAAGCCGCCGGGTCTACTTGGCGGGAGCGGGCAGGGCAGCAGGTGCCGCCGGAACAGGAGCCGGGGCCACTGTCACTGCAGCAGGGGCCGGGGCCGGAGGCGCGGGCATCCAGTTGGCGGGCAGGACCCGCGCATAGAGGAAGATCACGATGCCCACCATGGCGGCCAGGGTAATGCTGTGCCAGAACACGTAGCGGAGGATGGTGCCTTCCTCGCCCTGCTGGTTGGTGGCCACGGAGGCCACCACGAGGCTCTGCGCGTCAATCATCTTGCCCATGACGCCGCCGGTGGTATTGGCCGCGGCGGTGAGGATCGGGTTCAAGCCCAGCTGCTGCGCGGTGATCTTCTGGAGACCCCCGAACAGCACGTTGGAGGAGGTGTCACTGCCCGTCAGGGCCACACCCAACCAGCCCAGCATGGCGCTGAAGAAGGGAAACAGGGCGCCGGTGCTGGCGAAGGCCAGCCCCATGGTGGCGTCCATGCCTGCGGCCTTGGAGGTGAAGCCCAGGGCCAGCATGGCGGCGATGGTGAGCAGGGAGATCTTCACGCGGTTCATGGTGTGGCCAAAGATCTTGAGCAGTGCCAGGGGCCCGTAACCGAGCAGCAGGCCGCTGCAGATGCCGGCCAGGAGCAGGCTGGTACCCGTGAGGGAGAGCCAGTTCAAGGTCCAGGTAGCCGCTTCCGGCGAAGCCTTCGCGACCACGGGAGGCGTCTTGATGACCATCTTATGGACCAGGGGTACTTCGTAGGTCTTCGTCGTATAGCCGTAGAGGAAGTTCGGGTTGGCCTTGGTGCCGCCGTTCAGGAAGGTCTTCACCTGGGGGGTGCCCCAGACGAACACGAACAGGGACAGGAACACCCAGGGCATCCAGGCCTTCACGACCTTGCCGGTGCTGTGGTCGGGACGAGCTTCGTGCGCCTCATCGCGCTCATGCTCGTAGCGCCAGATGGTCTTGGGCTGCCAGATCTTCAGGAACCCGATGAGGGCACCCATGGAAACGATGGCGCCGATGATGTCCACCAGCCAGGGGCCGTGGTAGTTGCTCACGAGGAATTGAGTGATGGCGAAGCTGCCACCAGCCACGAGGCAGGCTGGCCAGACTTCCATCATGGCCTTGCGTCCGGCCATGGTCCAGATGATCCAGAAGGGGATGATCAGGGAGAAAATGGGCAGGATGCGGCCTGCAGCGGCGCTGAGGCTTTCAAGGGGAAGTCCGGTCACAGCCGCCAGGGCGATGATGGGCGTGCCGAGGGCGCCATAGGCCACGGGGGCCGTGTTGCCGATGAGCGACAGGCCGGCCGCTTGGAGGGGACGGAAGCCAAGGCCGATCAGCATGGCCGCAGAGATCGCCACGGGAGTTCCGAACCCGGCGGCGCCCTCAATGAAGGCACCAAAGCTGAAGGCGATCAGCAGCGCCTGGATCCGGCGATCCGCCGCAATACCCGCGATGGAATGTTTCACCACCTCGAAATCACCGGATTTCACCGTAATGTCATAGATAAAGATGGCGTTCAGCACGATCCAGCCGATGGGAGCCAGACCGAACAATGCGCCATTGACGGCTGCCATGCTGGCTATGCCCGCAGGCATTTTGTAGACGAAGATGGCCACCAGCAAGGCGCCGACGAGGCCCAAAAGGGCCGAGTAGTGGGCCTTGAAGTGCTTGGCCAGCAAACCGAGCAGCAGGTAGACCGGAATGCCGGCCACCAATGCGGAAAGGAAGATATTCCCCATGACGGGGGAATAGACTTGGGTCCAGGGGGTCATGCAGCCTCCAAAAAGGGGGTGGAGAAGGAGATGGGGTGGTGGAGTTGTAGGAAAGAACCTGGGCGAAGGTTACAATAGGTCTAGTGGTCAGACCACAAGAAGGAAAGCGCTATTGGTCACACTTTCCAGACGCTATGTTTTCAATATTTATAGATATTTATATAAAGTGGACCCATGGAATTTGCGCCTATAAAGACCAAACGCCTCTACGAAGAGATCGTGGAGCAGATCAAGCAGCTCATCACTGATGGGAGTCTGAAGCCCGGGGATAAGCTGCTCTCGGAGCGGGAACTGGCGGAACAGTTCCAGGTCAGCCGCGCGTCGGTGCGGGAGGCCATTCGGACCCTCGAGATGCTGGGCGTCATCGACATCCGGCCGGGGGAGGGGACCTTCATCCGAGGCATAGATACGGTCGACATCATCCGCCCGTTGGCGATGTTCCTGGCCCTTGAACGCAGTTCGCTGCTGGACATGTTTGAGATGCGTCGCATCTTCGAAATTGGAACCGTGAGCCTGGCCGCCGAGCGGGCCACCCAGGAGGAACTCGACCAGATCGAGGCCATGCTTGAGATGATGCGGGAACGCCTGAATGTCCTCGACCCAGAGAAGGGTGAGGAATATGACACGGCCTTTCACTACGCCGTGGCCGAGGCCACCCACAACAGCCTTCTCACCAAGCTATTCAAGACCGTCTCGGAAGAGTTCGCCAAGGCCAATTCCGTGGCCCGGCGGCAGCTCTACCGGGACAACATCCAGAACGCCCAGAAGCTCATCGATCAGCATTCCGAGATTCTCGAGGCCATCCGGTCACGCTCACCCAAAAGGGCATCGGCAGCCATGCTGGCGCACCTGATTTTCGCCGAAGGTGAACTGCGCAAGTGGATCGTGTAGGTTCCGCCGCGTGGATTGATCTCAGAGCGTGTATTTGGATTCTTCCAGGATTTGTGGGAAGGCAGTCTCACAGCACTCACAGCAGAGGAGGCTGAGAGCGCAGAGAAAGTCATCATCCGCAGTCAATCTCCCCGATTTCCGCCCCTCCGCGTGAGTTTCCCTTCCTGTATTTCACCCGCAGGGATAACAGGGGGCGTGAACCGCCCGGTATTTCTTGGACAGATGGTTGAGTGTATTCACGCGGCGGCTCCGGTGCCAAGGAGGTCCTTACGGACCTGGGCGGGAGGCCGGTGGTTGTGGCGTTCGATGAGCCACTGGTGGTTGTAGAGATCACGGA
>JANXYT010000134.1 GCA_025355915.1 Holophagaceae bacterium | reverse complement strand
CACCACGGACCGCACGGCGGCGGCGTACTGCTGGATCTCCCACTGGGCGTGGCTGTCGGCCCGCAGGCGGATGAAGTGGGCCACGGCCTGCAGGCTCACGGTCCAGTAAACCTCGGAATACAGCGCCACCGGCAGCACGCACCGGGCCTGCTCGCGGCAGACACCCAGCGAAAGCAGCTCCTTGTAGTGGGCCACGGCGCCCCGGCAGCTCTCCAGATAGCTTTCCAGGGCCCGGGCACGGTGGGCCTCATCGATTTCGCCCTCGCTGCCCTGCTTGTTCACCTTGGCCTGGCGGCGGAACAGCTCGGGCACGAAGAACTCGTCTTCGGGAAACTCCACATACCGTCCCGAAATTTCGTTGAATTCCGATGCGATGCGATGCTTCATCCACTGGCGGAACACGAAGATGGGTGCCTTCACATGCAGGGTGAGCGCCGTGTGCCGGAAGGGCGAGGTATGCTCGTGTTCTGACAGATAGCGGATGAGTTTCTCGTCACTCTCGTCGGGCGTTTCCTTGCGTTTGCCGAAGGAGACCCGCGCCGCGTTCACCACCGAGAGGTCCGACCCCATATGGTCGATGAGGCGCACGAAGCCTTTGTCGAGGACCTTGATCTCGGGATTCGCCATTTAGAGCTCCTTCAGCCAAGCGTATCGCGGCCGCTTGCTGGGCGCACGCCAGCCGATCTGCCCCGGTGGCCCCCTCTGGAGGCCCTGGTATCCTGGAGGGTTCCTGGAGCCCCCGATGAAGTTTTTTATCGACACCGCCAACATCGACGAAATCAAGCGCATCAACGCCCTGGGCGTGCTGGACGGGGTGACCACCAACCCGAGCCTCATCGCCAAGGAGACCGGCAAACCCTTCGAAGCCATCATTGAAGAAATCTGCGGCATCGTGGACGGCCCCATCAGCGCCGAGGTCATCGGCCTGGAGGCCCCCGGCATGATCGAAGAGGGGCGCCGCCTGGCGAAGCTCCACAGGAACGTGGTGGTGAAGCTCCCCCTCATCGCCGAGGGACTGAAGGCCTGCAGGGCCCTCAGCGCCGAGGGCATCCACACCAACGTCACCCTCTGCTTCAGCGCCACCCAGGCCCTCATGGCCGCCAAGGCGGGCGCCACCTATGTCTCGCCCTTCGTGGGGCGGCTGGACGACATCAACCTGGACGGCATGGAGTTGATCCGCGAGATCGTGTCCATCTTCGACAACTACGGTTTCGATACCCAGTGCCTGGCCGCCAGCATCCGCAGCCCCCGCCACGTCACCGATTCCGCCCTGGCGGGTGCCCATGTGGCCACCATCCCCACCAAGGTCTTCGACCAGATGCTGAGGCACCCCCTCACGGACAAGGGCGTGGAAGGCTTTCTCGCTGATTGGAAGAAGAGCGGGAGGTAACCCGTGGTTGGGTCGAATCCAGGTGGGCCTCGGCACGAGGCGAACCAAAAGAGCGGTCGCTGATGCGCCGGGTTCTTTCCCTCCTGGCAGCCCTGACCCTGGCTGCCTCCCAAGGGCCCGCCACGGCACCCCCGAAGGCCACGGTCAATCCAGCGGCTCAGGCCGACTGCGTCTTCTGCCGGATCGTGGCGGGCACCGCGCCTTCGCGCAAGGTCTACGAGGACCAGTACGTCCTGGCCTTCTGGGATATCCGGCCGCGGGCCAAGGTGCACCTGCTGGTCATTCCCAAGCAGCACGTGGCCAGCCTCAAAGAACTCGATGACCTATCCGTGGAAGCCCGTGCCGCGCTGCTGAGCGCCTGCGTGAAGGTGGCCCGGGAGCAGGGCATCCTGGACGAGGGCTTCCGCGTCATCACCAATACCGGCAAGGACGCCAGCCAGAGCGTCTTCCACCTCCACTTCCATGTGGTGGGGGGCGAGAAGCTGCGGGAGGACGCCATCACGAAAGATCCGACCAAGACCCCCTGATGGGCCCAAGGGCCATCGTGTATCCTGCTGGGCACCCCCTCTTGGAGTCAACCGATGCGACCCGCCCGCCTCCGTCCTCTGCTGCTCTGCGCCGCCGCCGTCTGCGGCGCGGTGCTCACCGCCGCCGATGGCCCCACCCTCTCGACCCCTCTGACGTGGAAGCCCACGTCCAAACTTTCGGACGCCGCCGAAAAAATCAACCTCACGCCCTTCGCCAACCAGAAGATCGCCGTCCTGCCCCTGGTCGATCACCGGAAGGACAAGGGCATCCTGGGCGAGAACCGCGAAAAGGCCCAGGTCCGCCTGGTGAGCACGCCGGACGAGGTGGCCCCCTTCGTCCACGCCCACCTTCTCGAGCTGATGAAGGAATCGGGGCTCCCCGTGACCGACAAGGCTGACGGTGCCGCCATCGTGGTGAGCGGTGAGCTGGTGCGCTTCAGCGTCTTCGAAAAGGAGACCTACCAGGGGGAATTCCGGGCCCTGCTCCAGGTCCATTCCGGCCAAAAGCTCGTCTGGAAGGGCATGGCGGTGGGCCGGGCCACGCGGTTCGGACGGTCCTACAAGCTGGAGAACTACCACGAAGTGCTCAGCGACAGCCTCGTTGAAGCCGTGTCCCGCCTGTTATCCGACGAGATCTTCATCAGCTGTCTGGCGGGCAAGGCGATGGTGGTGGCCGTTCCGGCTGCCCACTGAGCCCACCTCGCCGGCCCGGGGTACCCCGTTTCCCGCCGCCACGGGGCCCCGCCCAGAAAACCCCATGCAGCCCCACCGTTTCTCGGTCCCCCTCGTTCGCGCGGCCGCCTGGTCCGTGGACCCACTGCTTCCGCCGGTTCCCGGCGGGGTGCTTGAGATCACCTCGGGGTCCCCGGAGATCGGCTTCGTGGACCCCATGCTCCGTCGCCGCCTCGGCCCGCTGGGGCGTGGCATGCTGCACTGCGCCGGCCGGGTGGCGGAGGGCCTGGGGCCCCTGGCTTCCGTTTTCGCGTCCCGCCACGGGGACGTGACCCGCACCACGCCGATCCTGGAGGATCTGGCCCGGGGACTGCCGCCCTCTCCGACCCTCTTTTCCATGAACGTCCACAACGCCGTCGCGGGCGTGTGGTCCATCGCCCG
>JANXYT010000245.1 GCA_025355915.1 Holophagaceae bacterium | reverse complement strand
CCTGCACATGACCATCCAGACCGCCGTGCTCATCGAGACGCTCATGGCACTCGGAGCGCAGGTCCGCTGGGCCAGCTGCAACATCTTCAGCACCCAGGATCACGCCGCCGCGGCCATCGCTGCGGGGGGCACGCCGGTTTTCGCCGTGAAGGGCGAGACCCTGCCCGACTACTGGGACTACACGCACCGCATTTTCGATTTTGAGGGCGGCGCCAACATGATCCTCGATGACGGCGGCGACGCCACCCTGCTGCTGCACCTGGGCGCCCGGGCCGAGCAGGACCTCCATGTGCTCGACCATCCCGACAGCGAAGAGGCCACGGTCCTCTTCGCCGCCATCCGCAAGCGCATCGCCGAGAAGCCGGGCTGGTATGCCGCGCAGCTGGCCAAGATCCAGGGCGTGACCGAAGAGACCACCACCGGTGTGCACCGCCTCTACGAAATGGCCAAGAAGGGCGAGCTGAAGTTCCCTGCCATCAACGTCAACGACAGCGTCACCAAGAGCAAGTTCGACAACCTCTACGGCTGCCGCGAATCCCTGGTGGACGCCATCAAGCGCGCCACGGATGTCATGGTCGCGGGCAAGATCGCCGTGGTCTGCGGCTATGGCGACGTGGGCAAGGGCAGCGCCCAGGCCCTGCGCGCCCTGAGCGCCCAGGTGTGGGTCACCGAGATCGATCCCATCTGCGCCCTGCAGGCGGCCATGGAGGGCTACCGCGTGGTCACCATGGATGACGCGGCCAGCCAGGCTGACATCTTTGTTACCTGCACCGGCAACTTCCACGTCATCACGCACGATCACATGATCCAGATGAAGCACAACGCCATCGTGTGCAACATCGGCCACTTCGATAGCGAGATCGATGTTGCCGGTCTCGAGAAGTACCAGTGGGAGGAGATCAAGCCCCAGGTGGACCACGTCATCTTCCCCAAAGGCAATCGCATCATCCTGCTGGCCAAGGGTCGCCTGGTGAACCTGGGCTGCGGTACCGGCCACCCCAGCTACGTCATGAGCAGCAGCTTCGCCAACCAGACCCTGGCCCAGATCGAGTTGTGGACGAAGAAGGCCGACTACAAGATCGGCGTCTTCACCCTGCCCAAGCACCTGGACGAGCAGGTGGCGCGGCTCCAGCTGAAGACCCTGAACGCGAAGCTCACCGCCCTTCGGCCCGACCAGGCCAAGTACATCGGCGTGCCGCTGGAAGGGCCATACAAGACGGATCAATACCGCTACTGAAGCCCTGCACGCTTCACAAGAAGGGCGCCATCGGGCGCCCTTCTTGTGTCTGGCCGTCCACCTTCAGCTCGGCATTGCGGTGGACAGGGGTAGGAGTGTGGGGGGCACCTCTACGGCCTTCAGCACGGAGTAGCGGGTGATGGCTTCGCAGTCCAGCTGTGGGACCTGGGTGAAGTGGGCGGTGGTGAGATCCTGGCGGATCTTGGCCAGCACCTTGGCGCGGGAGAGGTGGTTGCCGCTGGCCCGGGCCTCCTGGCAGAAATGGAAGGTGAAGGCCCCATGCCAGGCGCCCTGGAGGAAGGCATCCGCGGCGGTCTGGCTCTCCTTGCAGGCGGTCCAGAGGATGTGGTGGGACAGCCCCTTCTCCAGGAGTTTCTGGTGGGCCGGGCGGGCGCGTCGGTATTCGATGTCCCGGAAGGCCTCGAGGGAGGGCGGCGGCAGGTAGCGGGGCCGGCGATCCATCAGCAGGTCGGCGGCCTGCAGTCCAGCGCCGCTGTGGCAGGTGTCGAGGAAAATCTCCAGCAGCACGGTGGCTGGGAGCTTGACGAACAGATCGTGGAGCTCGTCATCCACGATGAGGTGGTCGCGGTCCCACTGGGGGCCGCTCTGGGCCAGGTCATAGGGGCAGAAGGCCTCGTCGGCCCGGTCGAATTCGTCGAGGTTCAGGTCTGGCACTTGGGTGCCATGGCAGGAAAGGCTGAAGACCAGGTGGTCGTACCGTCCCGTCAAAGCGCCCTCCACCATGCGCCGCAGTTCGCGCATGGTGTTGGCTTTCGTGGCGGCCTGGTCCGTCAACCGGATGATGTCGGAATCCTCGAAGCCCAGCAGATCCTTCAGAAGCAAGGTCATGTTGTGGACGTCGTTGACGCACCCGTTCAGGGTGGCTGAGGGGAAGTGCTGGTACTGGTTGATCCCGACGCAAAGGGCTGTGCGATGGAGCATGGAATCCTCCTTGGTCGGTGGGAGTGACGGACAGCGCCTGCCCGTCGTGGAAGGCAGAACATCCGGTGACCGGAGGCGGACTGCGGCAGACGGCGCACATCCTGGAGGACTCCGATGTCAACAATAGGCCTCTCCGCGGTTGGATCAACCGACCGGTAAGGCTCTTGTGGTAATCATGGAAGGCCTTTCTGCGGAGACCCCATGGCTGACGATAAAAAGGAACCCTGGCTGAACCTGCTGGCGCTTACCACCGTGATCCTGGCGGTGTGCGCCACGCTGGCGACCTTCAAGGGCGGCGGCCATTCCACGCGCGCGGTGCTGAGCCAAAGCCAGGCCTCAGACGAGTGGGCCCATTACCAGGCCAAGGGCATCAAGGGGAACCTCTATGAAGTCGAGACCATGCGCCTCAAACGAGAGTTGAAGCTGGCTCCGAAGGCCGCCGTGCCTCTGCTGGAGCAGAGCCTGGCCGAGGTGGAGAAGAAGGTCGCGAAGTACGATGGCGAGAAGGCCGACATCCAGAAGGTGGCCCGCGGCTTCGAAGACGCCAAGGCCGACGCCCAGAAGCACGGCGCAGCCTTCGGTCTGGCGGTGATCTTCCTCCAGATCGGCATTCTGCTCTCTTCCATCGCCGCCCTGCTCAAGCAGAAGCCGGTCTACTACGTGGGTCTCGCCATCGGCGTGGTGGGGATCATCACCTTCATCAACGGGTTCTACCTTTTCATTCCTGCCTGATGTGGGCGCTCACCGTCGCCGCCATCATCGAACGGCAGGGGCGCTTCCTGTTCGTGGAAGAACCTGACAAGGTGACAGGCCTGCCCGTGATCAACCAGCCCGCGGGCCACGTGGAGCCCGGGGAGTCGCTGCTGGACGCCGTGCGCCGCGA
>JANXYT010000189.1 GCA_025355915.1 Holophagaceae bacterium | reverse complement strand
GGGGTACCTCCCGCCCTCTTCTACGCAGGTGGTCGGTCGCCGCATTAGCCGCCAACGTAAAAAGCCAGGCGGCCACCGGGCGGCCGTCCTCGAAACGCTGGCAGTGCTGGAGGCACTTGAGGAAGACCTCCTGGGCCAGTTCCTGGACGACGCCGGCCTCGCCCTGGAGGCGTCGGTGGAGGAACGCGAGGAGGGGGCGCTCGAACCGGGCCATGAGGTGGGCGAGCGCCTCCTCCCGCCCGGCCTTCAACTGGGTCATCCAGTATTCGGGAGGCGGTTCGTCCGGCGAGGCGAAACCGCCGTCCACTGGAAGAGAAAGGGCCGGGCTCATGCCTTGCGGCCTCCGCCGGTCAGGTTGAGGGAAAACCCGGGCTGCCCCAGCTTCTCCATCACCAGTTTGAGCTGCTCCGCCGTGAGCGTACACCGCAGACCCACCCGCCGCTTCTCCTGCATCAGTTCCGGTGCCGTGCCGGGCACGGACTGCACGGCATTGGTGGCGGCCACCAGACGCTGGAGCCAGGGGGTGACCAGGTTGATGCCTTCCGGCTTGCCAGCCAGGGCAAGTTCGAAGCGAACCGGTTGATCCTGCTCCTCGCCCGGCGTGATGCTCCAGAACAGGGCAGTGATGCCCCGGGGCAGATCTTTGACAAAGCTGCTGCCCTCCAGGTTCTGTCGCAACCCACCCAGCAAGGCCTCGGGCTGCAGGAATCCCTGGAAGGGGGCTCGGGGGCTGATCCATTCGGCGGCCAGGCCCGCATCCGGTTGGGACGCCAGCCCCGCTTTGGCGGCCATGCGGGTCAGGGCCTCCAGGGACCCGAGCCACACCTGGCCTTTTTCGTCGCTGGCGGCACGGATATGGGCCTTGGAACCCCGGGCCTCGACATCCAGAATCACGTACAGGGGCCAGTCCCGTCCCTGGATATGGAGGCTGCCCTCCTGGGGAAAGGATTCGGCCAGGGCCCCGATCAACGCAGCGGGGTTCTTGAACTGATTGAGCTGGATGAGGGCGTGTTCGAGACCCTTCTGAAGGGTGTCTTCGCCCTTCTGCGGCACGCCGATGACATGGAAGGTCACCCGGCCGGTCTCCGTCCGGGGATTGATCCGGGCCTTCTGCAGGAAGAGGTCGAGGGCCCGTTCCACCATGGGATCGCGGGAGATGAGGGACTGCACTTCCTTGTGGGTCAGCATCCACCCCGCCTCACCCGAGAAGGAGGCCAGGCTGTCGGCAGGCGCCGCCTGCACCCAGGCCGGAACCTGGGCCCTGGGCCGACAGGAAGCGGCGAAAGGCAGGCAGACCAGAGCCACCGCGGCGGGGATCAGTAGGGCGGCGGGGCGTCGCATGGTGGCTCCTGGAAGGGCTACGGGGGTCACGCTGGCTGCGTTTACACGCGGCCAGCCGGGTCAACCCTGGGTTCGGAGGCTGGCCGGCAGATGGGGGCTCCGGAGGAGTTGCTGCTGCTCGGCTTCGGAAAGAAGGCCCCAGATGCGGGCGGAGGACTCTCGTGGGGTCTTCGGATTGAGCAGCAGCTCGGACATGATCGCGGCATGGGCCATGAGGACGGGATGGCCAGCGATCTGTTCGAGCACCGCGCGGGGAGTGAGCTTGTTCCGCGCCAGGCGAAGAAGGATGCCGGGATCCAGCTGGCGATCCGCGACCATCCGTCGCAACGTCTCCTCGTCCTGGAGCACATCCTGTGGCAGGTGGCGCATGAGTTCGCCGCCAGAGGTGCGCAGGGCGGTGATGCGATCGGGGATGTCCATGCCCAGGTAGAGCGTGCGGAGGGTCTCCAGGGCGCGTCGCTTGACCGAAAGGTGCTGGACGCGGGGATCCCGCAGAATTTCGATGGCCGGCTTCATGCCCGGGAGCTGTTCGAGCAGACGGAGGGCCGAGGCTTCCGATATCTGGGGGTGGTGCACCAGGGCCTCAGCCACCATGGGATCCTCCGCCCAGGCGGAATGGGCGGTGATCGCCTCCACCCGCTCGTGGTCGAGGCCGGGAATCGTAGATGCCAGGAGGCGGGGGGTCAGGGCGGGGTTCTCGAGCGCCAGCCGGAAGACCTGGGGGTTGGGATCCTTCAGCACCTGGCTGATCTGCTCTTCCTGGGTGGCCTGGGTGGCGAGGAAGACGCGTTCCTCCATGGTCGCCCAGCGGCCCTCTTCTCCCCGCCCCGGCAGGGCCGAGGCCAGTCCTGACCGCTGGCGCAGCAACCGGTCGTAGAAATACTTCACCACCCGCAGGAGGTGGGGGGACTGCCCCTTGGCCCAGTAGGTCACGAACTGATACTCGCTTTCGTCCAGCTGGGTGAAGAGGCTCACGATGCGGCGAAGGGAAGGGCGGTCGGGCGAACCGTGGTCCAGCATCGCCACCAGGTGCCGGGACAACCCGACGCGCCTGGAGAGGTCGGAGGGACACCCCGGGGAACCCTGAAGGCTGTCCCTCACGGGTTCCCGGAAGTACCACCGTGCCTCGGCATAAACCTCCTCGAAAAAGGCCACTTCGCTACTCTGGGCGAGGGCCTGGCAGATGAGATCCTCGGATACCAGCGGATTCCGGAGTGCCGCCTGGCGGAGATCCGGATCGGCGTCCACCAGGAATGTAAGGAGCTCATCGGGCTGGGCCGTCTGGTGGGCCCGAATCAGCCGCCCGGTCCGATCGAGGCCATCCCCGGCGGGTTGTTCGGGCAGAGCCGCGGGCAGGGAGGTGAGCGACGCCCAATCGGGATGCTCGGAGGGGAGCGGCGGCAGCTCCTGGGTGGTGCCCGAGGAGGAGACCGTCTTCGCCAACTGTTTCGCCAGCAGCTTGGCCACGGGTTTCAGCCCGACGTTCAGCTGCGAATAGAGCACCCTCACCGACTCGGACCGCTCAGCCTTCTCGGCGGCCGGGGCGGTGTCCATCTCCCGCATCTGGTCGAAGAGCGACACCACCATCTCAAGGTCGCGACGGATGGCCTCAGGCGTGGTCTCGTTCTCGGCGAGGCCCAGCAGAATGGGCCAGTGGGCCAGCCAATGCGGCGTGCGGGCCATGAGGGTGAGCAGCCGGGGCGAGGCCATGGACCGCGCCAATCCTTCAAGCATTTGAATCTGGCCGTCCGAGGGAAGCTGGGGGCGCACCAGCGCCAAATGACGAAAATGGATGCGCTCGGATTCCGTGAGGGTGTCCAGAAACACGGAATCCCCAACTATCACGATCCCTCCCGGATCAGGCGCAGGCGGCCTGAAGGAAGGCTAGGAGCCTGGGATTCTGCTGGAACAGAACAGCGTCCACCAGGGAGCCCTTGAGTCCATGGTGGGTATGCAAAGCCTCCAGGTGGTGCGGGAGGGTGATGCTTCCCCCCATGATCAGGGGCAGACCCGTGGCCGCGACGAGATCCTGGGCGGTCTGGAAATCCGGATCCGCGGTGGGATCCTCGGGGATGTCCACAAACAGCAGGCGCCGGAAGCCGTAGGCCTTGGCGCGCAGGGCGAGATCCAGGGCGCTCAGATTCGTGGTATCCACCCAGCCGGAGCGGTGCACCTTGCCTCCCCGGGCGTCGATGGCGGCCGTCAGGAAGGATTGGAACCGGGCCATCAACTGTTCGGAGACCATGGGGGACTTGTGGAGGATGGTGCCGACCACGAGCCAACTGGCGCCGAGATCAATGAAGAGCTGGGCCTGGTCGGAGCTGCGGATGCCTCCGGCGACCTGCACGCAGACCTTCCGTTCCCGAGCCCGGCAGAGGTGGAGAATCTGGGCGATCACGTCCCGGTTGTTCCCCCGGCCCATGGCGGCGTCCACGTCGACCAAGGCCAGCCGGGTCGCGCCCTCGTCCATCAGCCGCCGAGCAAGTTCGAGGGGTGCCTGGGGGCAGGTGAAACCCTGCCCTGCGGTGGAGACCACACGGCCGTGCTGGAGGTTCAAGGTCGGGTAGATCTTCAAACGCGCACCCCTAGCGAGAGGCAGAAGCGAGTGTAACGCAAGGATCAGGCCGCGGAGCGTGTCCAAATCATCGATGGGCAGCGCCCACCCATGACTTGGACACACTCCTAGGCGTGAGTTCCAAGCTGATCCAGGAGTTGCCTGGCGGCCTCGCCCTCCGCCCCTTTGCGGGTGGGACCTTCGGCCTGCGCCGAATGCGGTCCGACCGACACCCGCATCGTGAATCGGGGCGCGTGGCCCGGCCCAGCAAGATCGACCTTGGTATAAACCGGGACCGGAAGGCCGAGACGGGCCGTCGTTTCCTGAAGGTGAGTCTTGGGATCCAGCTTGGTCCAGCTTTCGGGGTTCGCCTGGCGGATGGGCGCCAGGAATCGGCGCTCCACCAGGTCCCTCACCAAGGTTGTGGCATCGTCTCCCGCCGCCTGGGCGTCCAGGAAGATGGCCGCCAGCAGGGCCTCGAGTGCGTCCGCGAGGGGCTTGGAGCCCATGGGGGGAGCCTTGCGCGGGTGCACAGCCCTCAGGGCCCGTTCCAGGCCCAGTTCGAGGGCCCATTCATGCAGGGATTCCGTACGCACCAGCACACCCCTGAATTTGCTCATGGAGCCTTCCTGCCAGTCCGGGCGCTCACGGTGGAGAAGCAAGGCCACGGTGAAATTCAGGAGCGCATCGCCGAGGAATTCGAGACGCTGGTTGTCGCGCGCCGATCCAGCAGAAGCATGCGTGAGGGCTTCTCGCAGCAGGGAAGGATCCCTAAACCGGTAGCCCAGCCGGGTCTCCAGCTCGCCCAGATCATCGGTGTGCTTTGCCACAATCAGTCCACCAGCTCGGGAGGGAGCTTCCGGTTGAACCTCGCCTGGTTGAGGACCGATTTGAAACGAAGGTTGCGGGCTGCCATTTGTCCCAGGAGGCCCTGCCGACGGGCCTCACGGATTTCCTGAATGAATTCGGTCGTGCGGCCCTGGCTCCGTCTCGCTCTATCCTGTCTTTCCATCCATCCTAGCGCCCGGAAGGGTCCAGCCATGTTCGAAAAGCTCGGAAAATTCCAAATCAAGCGGGTCCTTGG